>JALYYT010000080.1 GCA_030946285.1 Gemmatimonadota bacterium | reverse complement strand
GTGGTGGAGGGACTGTAGCTGGCCTGCGCTCGCCCACCTGTTGCCGCCACATGGCGTAGTAAAGGCCTTTCTGCTCGAGCAGGTCCGCGTGTCGTCCTGACTCGACTATCCGGCCATGCTCCAGCACATGAATGGTATCGGCGTGCATGATCGTCGAGAGTCTGTGCGCGATCAGGATCGTTATCGCTTCGCGTCGCGTCGCAACATCACGGATCGTGCGACTCACTTCCTCTTCCGTGATCGAATCAAGCGCCGACGTAGCTTCGTCGAAGATGAGCAGCGATGGACGCCGGAGCAGTGCCCGCGCGATGGCCAGTCTCTGCCGCTCGCCGCCGGAAACCTTCACACCGCCTTCGCCGATCATGGTGGCGAGTCCTTTGTCCGCGCGGTGCAGAAGGCTGTCGGCCGCGGCTTCATGCAGCACACGGAGACAGTCGGCGTCCGTGGCGCCGGGGCTCACGAAGCGCAGATTTTCCGCGATCGTGCCGGAGAATAGCTGCGCGTCCTGCGCGACGAGTCCGATTCTCGTGCGCAGCGCGTCGAGCTCGAGCTCGGTTCCCGGTGTGCCATTGTAGAGAACGCGGCCCTCGAGCGGCTTGTACAGTCCGAGAAGAAGCTTGACGAGTGTGGACTTGCCTGCGCCCGATGGTCCGACGAATGCGATCGTTTCCCCTCGTTGCGTGCTGAACGAGACTTCCGTGAGCGCGGGCGCGCTCGCCGAGCGATGCTGGAATGTCACGTCGGCGAACGCCAGCGTCATCAGCGGGCCGATATCCACCGGGTTCTCCGGCCGTGGATCCGGCGGAATGGCGAAGACCGTTTCCAGGTTCGCCATGGAAGCTTCTGTCTCGCGAAACGTGTTGATGACGTTGCCGAGTTCCTGAAGAGGGCCGAAAATGAAAAAGGAGTAGATGAGCAGCGCGAAGAACTGTCCCACGGATATCTGCTGCGCGAAGATCAGGTAAAGCATCAGGAACAGAATAGACGTGCGCAGCAGGTTGACGCAGGTGCCCTGGATGAAGCTGAGGCTGCGGAGATAGCGCACCTTCTTGAGCTCTAGCTTGAGGATCTTCTCCGTCGTCGAGTTGAGGCGCGTCACTTCCTGTTCCGTGAGCCCGAGACTCTTGACGAGCTCGATGTTGCGAAGCGACTCGGTCGTCGCACCGGCGAGCGCCGTGGTTTCCGCGACGATCACCGTCTGCACGCGCTTGATGCGGCGGCTGAGTACCGAGCTGAGCAACGCGAGGAGTGGAACCGTGAGCAGGAACGCCGGCGCGATCGCCCAGTGCACCTTGTAGGCGTAGATCATGACGAAGAGCACGCCCACCACGGTCGTGAACAGCACGTTCACGGCCGCGGTGATGAAGCGCTGTGCGTCGAGGCGCGCCTGCTGGATCTTGCCGAGGGTTTCGCCGCTGCGCTGGTCCTCGAATAGCGAGTAGGGAAGCTGCAGGGAATATCGAATGCCGTCGGAGTAGAGATCGGCTCCGACGCGCTGTGTAACGACGTTGACGAAATAGTCCTGGAAAGCCTTGGCTACTCTCGAGACGAACGCGACTCCTACCGCGGCGCCCAGCAGCACCATGACTCCGCGCACGAACTGGATAGTGGTGTACTCGCGGAACTTCGTGGCATAGTTGTCGATGACGTATCGGAAGATCAGCGGATCCAGCAGCGAGAAGATCTGGTTGATCGCCGCGAGGAAAAGCGCGAGCGCCACCAGCCTCCAGTAGCGCTGGATATATGAGTAGAGAAGCTTCATTCGAGTGTCTGGTTGCCGTGTCCGAGCATCAGTAAATGTAGGGCACCACACCCGTTCCGATGCTCGGTCGATGGCGGCGTCTTGCTCGTCGCCCCTCGTCGCGGCGAGATTGCGGGATGCGCATCGTTCTTCAGCGGGTCACTCGTGCTTCGGTCAGCATCGGCGGTACGACGACAGGCGAGATAGGGAAGGGTCTTCTGCTTCTGGTCGGATTCACCCACGACGATACGCCCGAGGAAGCGGTGTGGATGTCGGAGAAGGTGGTGGGTCTGCGCGTGTTTCCCGACCAGGAGGGGAAAATGAACCTGTCGGTCCGGGACGCCGGCGGGGAGATACTCGTGGTATCGCAATTCACCCTGTACGGGGACGCGGCCAAGGGGCGCAGGCCGTCTTTCGTGAACGCGGCGAAACCCGAAATCGCAATTCCTCTGTACGATCGCTTTGTTTCCGCGCTGGGAGAGCACGCGATTCGTGTCACTACCGGCGTGTTCGGAGCGGACATGCAGGTCGAACTTCTGAACGACGGACCGGTTACACTAGTGCTGGACCGGAACCACTCCGACCGTTGACCGTGAACTCATTCCCCGGAGAGAGACAGTTGCCTGATTCGTCGGATCTCCAGCCGCCGGTCGTTCTGGCTTCCGCTTCACCCAGACGGCGCGAACTTCTGGATCTGGTCGGCATCCGTCATTCGGTAGAGCCGGCCGACATAGACGAATCGATCCTCGCGGGCGAAGGACCCTTCCAGCACGCGGAGCGACTCGCCCGGCAAAAGGCCCTGCGAGTGGCGACCGGGCGTGCCGAATCACTTGTCGTCGCGGCGGACACGATCGTGGTGATCGGCGATCGAATCCTCGGGAAGCCCAAGTCCACCCAGGGCGCGATAGACATGCTGCGGGTGCTTAACGGGGTGACCCACACTGTCGTCACGGGTATGGCCTGTGCGCTCAACGGGCGTCTGGAGTCCTCCGTAGTGGATGTGTCGGTGACGTTTCGTACTCTATCCGACCAGGAAATCGAGGAGTACGTCGCGACTGGCGAGCCAATGGACAAGGCCGGGGCATACGGCATCCAGGGCTTCGGTGCAGCGATTGTACGCCGGATTGAGGGAGACTACTTCGCGGTAATGGGACTGTCCCTCGTTCGGCTTGTGGAGCTCATGCAAAGATTGGGCGTTCGCTATCACTTTGGTGGTGCGGCGCGATCAACCTAGATAGCCCCGCGTTGCGGGGCGAGGAAAGCGCGGTCATGCGTAAGATGTTCCTTGCACTTGCAGCGGTAATGCTCGGAATCTGTGCTACTGGCACGCCGTTGCATGCACAGGTCGGCTCGACGACGGATATCATCACCGGCACGGTCACGGGCCCGGACGGCAAGCCGATGGAGAACGTGACGGTCGCGGTCAAGTCCGCCGAAACGGGAATCACCCGGACTAAGCACACGGATTCCGACGGTCGATTCACGGTTCTCTTTCCCGATGGTGGTGGTCAGTATCGTGTGGAGTTCCGCGCGATCGGCTTCGCGGCCATTACGCGCAACATCGCGCGCCAGGGCGACGAGGACAGGCTTGTAACCGACGTGCGCGTCGGGTCGGGGCTTCCCGCGCGGCTTTCGACCGTCGCCGTGACTGCGCGAAACGCGCCACGTGACCGAGGCGGCGCGCCGACTCCCGGCGAAAGCGGCCGCACCCTCGGCGCGGAGCAGATGGCACGTCTTCCGGTCGACATGAGCGACATTTCGGCGATCGCCGCGATGGCGCCCGGCGTTGTGGGCATCGCTGGCAACGACACGACGGCTGCGGCTTTCTCGGTTGCAGGCCAGCGTTCGACGCTCAACAACGCGACACTGGACGGACTGTCATTCGGAAGTTTCAGCGTGCCGACAGAGGGACTTCGCAGTACGCGCGTGGTTACCAACACGTACGACCCTTCCAAGGGTCAGTTCAGTGGCGGAGAAATCGCCTCCACGACGCGCAGCGGAACGAACGAGCTGACCGGCGGTTTCACGTATTCGCGGCGGGACCCGGTGCTCGAATTCGAAGGGACCGACAGCGCCGCAGTCTCGCCGACGTACCTGCAGGACCAGATAAGCGCAGGGTTTGGCGGACCGATCGTCAAGGACAAGTTGTTCGTCTTCGGATCGGGCCAGTTGCGCCGAAGAAGCGATCCCGTGCAATCGCTGCTGGCATCTTCGCCAGCTACACTGTCAACTCTTGGACTCGACCCCGCTTCGGTTGCTGCATTCGAATCCGAGGTGCACGCGCTTGGAATTCCATCACCGTCCGCAGTGCCCGATCGCAGAATCGGGGACAACACGGTCGGTCTCGTTCGCATGGACTACTTCCTGAACGATGCGAACAGCCTCACGTTGCGCGGTGATTACCGTGGGAGCACGCAGGATCCCACGCGGTCCAATCCGTTCGCGCTCCCATCGAGCGCGGGCGCCAGTACGACATCGGGCGCGGGCATCGCCGCGACTCTGACTTCGAACTTCGAGAGCGGGATCATCAACGAATTACGTGGCTATTACTCGCGTGACAACAACCACTCGGAAGGATATCTGTCGCTTCCCGCGGGCCGCGTCCGCATCAGCTCGCCGCTTGCGGATGGAACCCAGGCGCTGAACGTAGTCAGCTTTGGTGGCAATCCCGGTTTCCCGCAGGCTGGAAGCTCAGCGCTGTTCGAGGCGGCCGACGAAGTGTCTTATCTCAGCCATGACCGGCAGCACCGTTTCCGCCTCGGTGCGCTGTTCGACCTGAACACTTTCCGTCAGAACGTCACAAGCAACCGACTTGGCACGTTCACATACAACTCGCTGACCTCCTTTTTGAACGACAAGCCTGATAGCTACACACGCACGCTGCTGTCGCAGGAGCGCGCGGGGAAGACGGTGGCCGGCGCCGTGTACGTCGGAGATACCTGGCGGCCCAACCGGCAGGTGCAGTTCGTATATGGCCTGCGCGCCGAGGGGACGCGCATAGATGATGCGCCGCCACTGAATTCCGACGTGTACAGCAAGTTTGGTCTCAAGACCAACAATTTTCCGAGCGAAATTCATGTCAGTCCGCGCGCTGGCTTCTCGATAAATCTCACAAAGCCCGATCCGAACGATCCGTTCTCGCAGTTTCAGCCAGCCTTTCTGCTTCGCGGTGGTATCGGCGAATTCCGCGCGAAGACGCCGACCGGTCTGTTCACGTCAGCCGCGAGCGCAACGGGACTCGTGAACACCGAACAGCAGGTTTCATGCATCGGTCCCGCGGTGCCGACGCCGGACTGGGCGAGCTACAGCGCGGATCCGACGACCGCGCCCACGTCGTGCATTTCGACGCCCGGAGCTCCGACCAACTATTCGTCCGTTCGTCCGTCGGTGACGCTGTTCGCGCCGGATTTCGAGGCGCCGCGTGCGTGGCGCGCCTCACTCGGGCTTCAGCACCGGTTGTTCGGCAACATCAGCATTTCGGCCGATGGAAGCTACGCGCGAGGCGTCGCGCTTTACGGCGTCCGCGACCTCAATCTGAAGACGACACCGCAGTTCTACCTCGCCGACGAGGGAAACCGTCCGGTGTACACGCCCGCAGCCGCGATCGTACCAATCACGGGACAGGTGACGTCCAGCGGGTCACGCATCGATCCCGCGTACGGTCAGGTGCTCGAGCTGACATCCGGATTGAAGAGCGACACCAAGCAGCTTACAGTCTCGATGAACGGCTCGACTCAGGGCGGCACCGCGTTCACATTCGCGTACACACTGCAGCGCACTCTTGACCAGTCATCGTTCACGTGCTGTTCTGCGG
>JALYYT010000064.1 GCA_030946285.1 Gemmatimonadota bacterium | reverse complement strand
GGATACAACAGCGCGCCTGGCGCAAACAGCTCGCATGTTGGCGTGGGAGATCTGGGACTTCTGGGACAGTACCGGTTCACGCAGTTCCATCGTGGAAGTGCGATGCCGACGATCTCGTTCGTGGTGCAGGAAAATCTTCCGACCGGCAAGTACGATGAACTGGGAGACAAACCCGGCGACGGAATGGGCTCCGGTGCGTACAAGACGACCGTGTCACTGTATTCACAGACGTATTTCTGGATCCCGACCGGCCGGATTCTCCGCGCGCGGCTGAACGCGTCGGAATCATTCTCGACACATCCTGATATACGCAACGTGAGCGTGTACGGTACACCGCAAGGATTCCGTGGAAGTGCGAAGCCGGGCAACTCGTTCTTCGGCGATCTCGCCGGCGAGTACAGCTTGACGCGAAACTGGGTGCTTGCGATGGACTTGCTCTATGTGTCGAGCGGAAGGACGTACGTATCCGGCCTTGCGCAATTTGAAGCGGGAGCCACCCAGACGCTCGCATTTCATTCCGGTTCCAGCATGGCCTTCGGATTCGTTCCGGCAGTCGAATACAACTTCACCGGCAATCTTGGCGTGATCGCGGGCGCTCGCATCTTCAAGGGGAATCGCAGCACCGTTGGAACGACGACACCGGTGGTGGCGATCAATTTCGTGCGGTGAGCTGCCGGAAACTCCAATAGTTCGACGCGAGGGCCAGATGCAAGAAAGGGGTGATCATTGCCACGATCACCCCTTCTTCGTCCCTCCCATTCCCTATCCGACCTTTCGCACCCCGAATCTGATCTCCATCTGCGGCTTTGGCTCGGCTCGTTCAGGTTCGTCGAGTTCGGCGGATTCGTCCACCAGGTGGCTCAGCTTGTAGAAGAGATGCAGCGACTGGATGGGGGCGATGTGGCTGGTGGGGCCGGCTTTCGCGATCACGGTGGCCTCCTCCCGGACTGCCCTTGGCAACTGCTTCGCCTGGGGAAGCGCGAGGAGCCGGTATATCTCGATTGAGTGGCGGGCCAGCAGGGCCGCGCAGAGAGCATCCAGATAGGCGAGCACATGTCCTCCAGGCTGATCAGGTCTTAATACACATATTGCAACTATTATCGGCAGAAAGGAAGTGGTAATTAATCACAAAGTGGTAACAATTCGAGCGGGATTCGGCTTCTTCATCGCGACCGCCCAGAGGTCGCCAATCCTGCCGATTCTGGAAAGCATACTTCGGACCGTGAATTCCCGGGGGTCGAGCCCTGGTACCAGCTCGTCCCAGGAGAGCGGCGCGGACACGGTTGCGTCCGGGCGCGCCCTCACACTGTAGGCCGACGCGACGGTCTTTCCACGGGCGTTCTGGCCGAAGTCCACGTAGATCTTCGAGTTCCCGCGTGCCGCGAGCGACCGGACGGTGGTCGCTGACCGCGGATGCGCGCTCGCCACTGCCTCCGCGATCAACTTCGGCACCCGCTCGGCGATCGCGTCGGTCGAGCCTTTCGGCAGCGGGATGACCACGTGGATTCCCGTCGCTCCCGAAGTCTTCACGCCGGCGTGAATGCCGAGGAAGTCGAGCGCCTCCTTCACCCACAGCGCGACTTCGATCACGCGGGAAAAGGGCGACTTCTCGCCGGGGTCCAGATCGATGACCGTGAAGTCCGGTTGCTCGATGGATCCGACGCGCACGTTCCAGGGATTGCATTCGAAGGCGCCAATCTGTGTGCAGTAAAGGGTCGTACCCAGATCCCCGCCGACGATGCGCTCCTGGCGATCGTTGACACCCTGGACCGTTTCGACACGCAATGCGTCCGGTGGATTGGGCGGCGCCTTCTGCTGGAAGAAGAACTCACCTTTCACGCCATCGGGAAACCGCTTCAGCGACAGTGGCCTATCCGCAAGCACGGGGCGGAGATATGGCCACACGCTCGCGTAATAGCGCATGATCTCGCCCTTGGTGACTTTCGGTTTCGGGAACAGCACCTTGGAGAGATGCGTGACCTTGAGCGATACTCCGCGAGAGAGCGTCACCTCACCGTCGTCGCTCCCGTCCTCGATGGCCTGAAGCTGTGTGACGACGTTTGTGAGCGCAGATGATGTCACTGCGCCCTTGCTGGCTGTCTTGCGTCGTGTCGCTGGCGCCTTTGATGTGCGCGCACTCTTCCGCATCGTTGTCTTCTCCTTCGCCATGGCCGGGTCAGTGAGCGATGATCGGGTCAGCCGTTGGAATCCCAGACACGATTTCCCTTGGCTATCTGGTCCATCGTGCGCTTGCTCTCGACCGACTTCATGAACTTCTCGGTGAGAACGGAATCGCTCTCCGGATGCGCCTTGTCGTCCCGGTGCTTGATGAGCAGCCAGGCCGGCTTCGATGAGCTGCCGCCCATTCCCTTGGTGCGAACGAGCGCGTAGGAGCCCTTGATGCGCTTGCCGTGGAAATTGATCTTGAGCTCGCCGCTCTCGTACTGATCGTGCGCTGCCTCATTCTGGTCATCGGTCGGCGCGTTCTCGATCTCGTACGTTCCGTTGTCCCAGAGCATGACGGTGCCCCCGCCGTACTCGCCTTCGGGAATCGTTCCCTCGAAAGTGTTGTATTCAATGGGGTGATCCTCCACCTGCATCGCGAGCCGTTTCACACTCGGGTCGGCTGATGGCCCCTTCGGCACGGCCCAGCTCTTCATCACGTCGTCCATCTCGAGACGAAGATCGTAGTGAAGGCGACTCGCGTCATGCTTCTGGATCACGAAGCGGAGCTTGCCGGCCGAACGCGCAGACTTTCGCGCAGACTGCCGCGTCGACTTCCGCTTCGTCGCTCCCGATGGCTCGGCGGTCTTCTCGAAGTCACGCTTGCGCTGGTACTCGCTCAGTTGCTCGGCGGCAGTGCGCTTCGCGGATGACTTCGATGCGGCGCTCCCGCCTGCGGTCTTCTTCGCCGACTTCGTTGCCGTCTTTCGGCTGGTCTTTGACGCAGCTCGGCTTGATGGCTTTCTGACGCCCGCTTTGGATGTTGCCGTTCTGGTTGTCTTCGTCGCGGCACTGCCGCGAGACGATTTCCTGGCTGCAGCAGAGCTGGCCGCGGTCTTTTTTCGGGTCGGCATGTCAGTGTGGTGTGAGTTGCGATCGGGAAAACGAAAAAGACTGGATGATGCTCGATGGCATCATCCAGTCTTCACGACGTTCGCGGCCTGCGGCCCTTTCTGGCCATCAACTATCTCGAACTCCACCTTGTCACCCTCGGCGAGTGACTTGAACCCGCTCGAGTTCACGGCGCTGTAGTGCACGAATACGTCGGGGCCGCCCTCGCGGGTGATGAAGCCAAAACCCTTCGCATCGTTGAACCACTTCACGGTTCCGTTGATCCTTTCCATGCCCGGGATATCCTCCTGATCGTAGCTCTCCGGGGCAAGTTCTGTGCACCGCTAGGCGGCGCCCGCGATGTACCGTGCGATGCGTCCGCATTTGACACAGGTCAGCGTGACATGCGACTGCGGCGGAGGCGGAGTGATATCCGGCTCGCGCTCTATGTTGGCGGCGCCGCAAGCGGGGCAGCTGAGTGGGTCGCCGGTGCGGTCTCTGCTGACCAGGGCAAGAACCTGGGCAGGATTGTACGTGTTGGGTCGAGGTTTACGCATACCGTCCTACGAGGTGCCGAACGACTGTTCGACCGGGTTGACTTAAATGCTGGGGACGCGTCGGAGACACGCCTACGATGCCACCAGCTCAGAGTGAACGCTCCGGGGCATACCTGAATACTAGTCAGTCAGGTCCCGCGAGTGGTTCTCGGCTCGTCTTGTACCAGGGATGGAACTGAAGGTTCCATCACGCACGGGAGGGTCGGCATGCTATCCGCTGCCGATAACATGGAGGTCAAATCGCCCCATGTTATCGGTACAGAGACATACAGCGACGCCGAACCGCCCCTAGTCCCACCCGTGGGGCCGCCGGTACACCCTTCGTCCAACCCGCCATGGCCGGTTGTCGCTGGTCTCGCGGCCCGAGACGAAGTTCATCGGGTCCTCTATCGAGTCGCTCATGTCCGAGGCCTTGGCCGAGGCCTCGTCGGCCCAGTGGACGATGTCGGCTTCGACGGTCATTGGCTGCACGGGGCTGCCGAACTCGAGACTTCCGTGGTGCGACAGGATCATGTGCTGCAGCTCGAGGATCTGTCCTTCGCTGCAGATGGGCGCACCCAGTTTCGCGAGCGCTCGCTCCAGCATGAGCGCACCCAGAACGATGTGGCCGAGCAGGAGACCGCAGGGCGTGTTGGAGAAGCCGGTCGCCGAGACTTCGTAGGCTTCGACCTTCCCGATGTCGTGCAGCATCGCGCCGGCGAACACGAGATCGGCGTTCGCGCGCGTCGTGCGCGCAATGGTGCGCGCTATGGACGCTACTTCATATACGTGTAGCAGCAGCCCGCCGACCTTCGCATGATGGCCACTGGTCGATCCTGGCGTGCGCTCGAAGCGCACGCGGAACTCGTCGTTCGCGTAGAAAAGGTCAACGACATTCCTGAGTGTGTTCGACTGCATTGCCGCGCGCTGCTTGTCCACCCAGTCCCAGAGCTTCGTGCAGTCGCCGATGGTCTCGAGGAACGAGAGGACGTCCACCTGAGTGTCGGGGATGACACGAAGCGGTGCAGTGAGCGCAAGCTGGCGCTTTGCTGTCCCGTTACGGCCGTACAGAGCGACGTCGCCGATGGCTTGGACGACCTTGCCGCGGTCCGCGCCCGCTGCCCATTCAATTTTGTCGGACCAGATCGGGGACGTGTCGATCCGGCCGGACGAGTTACCCAGCGTCAGAATCGCGAACGGATCGCCGGCGGCGGTCTTCTTGTCGGTGCGCTCGAGTACGAGGAAGTCGCTCTGGACTCGCTCACGTTCCTGGAGGGCGGGGATGTTGACGGGGGGCACGAGATGAAGGTGAGGACACGAGCGTGGTTAGGCAATAGCCGGCGAGTGAACGGGGCGCCATCGGCGCGATAAGTGCGTCCATGAACCACGCGTCAGCCGTTCTGCGCAGCCGCACATCGTCGCACGCCACTCACCAGAAACCAATCCAATAGGGCCTCGAACATGGGCTTCGACCAGTATCACGAGCCAGCCAACGAGCTGAGCCAGAAGACTCGGACATTTGCACGCATGATCGCCAGCCTCACCGAAGAAGCCGAGGCGATCGGATGGTACGAGCAGCGGATGTCGGTGGAGAAGAATCAGCAGGCGAACGCGATAATGAAGAACGCGCAGAAGGAGGAGATGAAGCACTTCGGGATGGATCTGGAGTTCCTCATCAGGCAGAAACCGGAGTGGAAGAAAACTCTCCAGAAGATCCTTTTCACCACGGGCGACATCGTAAAAGCGGGCGAAGCTGCGGAGAAGGCGGCGGACTGATCCCCTAGAGCCAGCCTTTTTCCCTGGCGATTCGGGACGCCTCCACACGCGTGGAGGCGCCGAGCTTGGACATCGCTTCCGACAGATAATTCCGTACGGTGCCCTCGGTGAGATTCAGCGCGGCGGCTATCTCGGCGCTCGTCTTCCCCTCTCCGGCGAACCGCAGCGCCTGGCGCTCGCGGTCGGTGAGTGGATCCGGAGCGCTCCACGCTTCGGCGGCGAGCGAAGGATCAACGGCGCGGAGACCGGCATGTACGCGACGCACGGCGTTCGCGAGCATGTCCGGCGGACTGTCCTTCAACAGATAGCCGCTCGCGCCGGCTTCGAGTGCGCGCCGCAGATATCCCCCGCGCGCGAATGTCGTGAGTATGACTACGCGTGTCGGGAGCTTGAGCCGAGCGATCTCCGCGGCAACTTCGAGTCCCGTGAGGTGCGGCATCTCGATGTCGGTGAGCAGCACATCGGGCCTGTGCTCGCGAACGAGTGTCACCGCTTCACGCCCGTCGTGCGCGAGCGCGACGACGTCCATGTCGCTCTCCGTCTCCAGCAGCGCCGC
>JALYYT010000030.1 GCA_030946285.1 Gemmatimonadota bacterium | reverse complement strand
TTTACCATCAGGATCACGTCGGAGAGCGCGGGCAGGTACGCGCCGCCCGCGATGCACTGCCCCATGACCGCTGCAATCTGCGGGATCCGCAGGTAGCGCCTCATCACGGAGTTGTAATAGAAGATGCGGCTCGCTCCGAACTGGCCCGGGAATACGCCGCCCTGATAGGGCAGGTTCACACCGGCGGAGTCGACGAGATATATGATCGGTATCGCGCACCGCATCGCGATTTCCTGGGCGCGCAGAATCTTCTTGATCGTCTCGGGCCACCAGGATCCCGCCTTGACTGTAGGGTCGTTTGCGACGACGACAACTTCGCGACCCTGCACGACCGCCAGGCCTGTGACAACACCGGCGGACGGGGCCTGACCTTCATACTGGTCGTATGCGACCAGCAGGCCGATCTCGATGAATCGCGAACCGGGATCGCAGAGCAGCGCCACGCGCTCGCGCGCTGACAGCTTGCCCTGTTTGTGAAGCTTTTCGATCCTCGCCGCACCACCGCCCTCCTCGAGTTTCGCCTCGAGTTCGCGCAGCTCCTGATCGAGCGCCCTCAGGCGTGACGTCACGCTGTCTGTGCTTCGCGCGCCTCGAACCAGTTGTGGATGTACTCCACAAGCTCGCTCGTTGGCGTGCCAGGCCCGAAAAGACGGCCCGTTCCGCGCGCCTCGAGTGCATCCATGTCCTCGCGCGGTATGATGCCACCGCCGGTAACCAGTATGTCCTCTCGTCCATCGTCGCGCAGAAGGTCGAGCACGCGAGGAATCAGAGTCATGTGCGCGCCGCTCAGAATGGAAAGCCCGACGACATCAACGTCTTCCTGGATTGCAGCGGTGGCGATCATCTCCGGCGTCTGGTGCAGGCCGGTGTAGATGACTTCCATTCCCGCGTCACGAAGAGCCGCCGCCACGACTTTCGCGCCACGATCATGGCCGTCCAGCCCAGGCTTCGCCACAAGTACTCGGATGGGACGCATCAGCTTCGTTTTCCGGTGATTAGAAGAATACTGGTTCACGATACGCGCCGAACACTTCTTCCATGGCGGCGCGAATCTCGTACAGCGTGCAATACGCGCGGGCACAGTCAAGAATGAACGGCATCAGATTGGCATCCGTTTTCGCCGCGGCGCGGAGTGCGGTCAGTCGCGTCTCGACAGCGGCATTGTCGCGCGTGGCGCGCATCTCGGCCATGCGTGCGCGTTGATCCCGCTCCGCGGCCTCGCTCACTTTGAGCAACGGAATCGTCAGCTCGCCCTCTTCGGTTACGAATTCGTTCACGCCGACAATGGTGCGACGATGCTGTTCTATTTCCCACTGCTGCCGTGAAGACGACTCCGAGATCTGGCGCTGCAGCCAGCCGGTCTCGAGCCCCCGCACCACGCCGCCGACTTCGGCGATCTTCTCGAACAGCGCTTCGGCTTCCGCTTCCATCTTGTCGGTCAACGCTTCGACGTAGTACGAGCCACCAAGCGGATCGGCCACGTTGGGCACACCTGTCTCGAACGCCAGCACCTGCTGCGTTCGCAGCGCGACCTGCTCCGCCTGTTCCGTGGGCAGCGCCAGCGTTTCGTCCATCGAGTTGGTGTGAAGAGACTGCGTGCCACCGAGGACGGCTGCCATCGCCTGATACGCAACGCGCACCACGTTGTTCATTGGCTGCTGCGCGGTGAGGGTGACACCGGCCGTCTGCGAGTGGAAGCGCATGATGAGCGATCGCGGATCCTTGGCGCCGAACCGCTCCTTCAAGTGGCGCGCCCAGATCCGACGCGCCGCGCGCAGCTTGGCGATCTCCTCGAAGAAATCGTTGTGGATGTCCCAGAAGAACGACAGACGCGGAGCGAACTCGTCCACCGTCAGACCGCGGGCCATGCCGCGCTCAACGTACGTGAAGCCGTCCGCGAGCGTGAACGCCAGCTCCTGAACCGCAGTCGCCCCCGCCTCGCGAATATGATATCCCGATATCGAGATGGTATTCCAGAGCGGGACGTGCTCGGCGGACCACTCGAAATTGTCCACGATCAGCCGCAGCGCAGGTTCTATCGGATAGACCCACGCGTGCTGCGCCATGTACTCCTTCAGGATGTCGTTCTGTATCGTTCCGCGGAGCTGCTTCGTATCCACTCCCTGTTTCTCCGCAGCCGCGACGTAGAACGCGAACAGGATCACCGCAGGGCCGTTGATCGTCATCGATGTCGATACCTGACCCAGCGGAATACCCTCGAACAGGGTCTCCATGTCGGCCAGACTCGAGATCGCGACACCACACTTTCCAACCTCGCCTTCGGAGCGCGGATGGTCGGAATCGTATCCCATCAGCGTGGGGAAATCGAACGCCACGGACAAGCCCGTCTGGCCGTGCGACAGCAGGTATTTGTAGCGCGCGTTCGTTTCGGGCGCGGTACCGAAGCCCGCGAACTGGCGCATCGTCCAGAGCTTGCCCCGATACCCGGTCGGGTGAATTCCGCGAGTGAAGGGATACTCGCCCGGCAGCTCCAGCACGGAACTGTCGCCAGCGACGTCGAGCGCGGTATACAACGGCTCTACCTCCTCGCCGGAGTTCGCGAAGAGCGTGTTGCGCTTGCGCGCAGCGTCGAACTTCGCGCGCCACTGCGCGACTTCTTCCCGCAACCTGTCGAGCTCCAGCATCTCCGCCGTTGTCATGCTCCGACTCCAGTCAGCAAAGGACCGCTTCGCCTCAGCAATTCGTCCGCGACGCTGAATGGCGTCGCCTTACCCGATTCCAGATCGTCCAGCTGCGCATCCAGCCAGGCCGTCGTGGCTGGATCTTCCCAGAGACGGGAACGGACACGTTCGGAAACCACTTCGGTCACCTGATTGCGCAGCCGCGTCCTCCGACGGCCCTTCAGGCCGCCCGATGTCTCAAGATAACGAAAGTGGCGATCGACGGCCGCAAGCAGGACGTCTATGCCCTCGCCTTTTGATGCGATCGTTCCAAGCACAGGAGGGGTCCACTGCGAAGCGTCATCGCTGTTGGCCGCCTCACGCGCAATCCGCCTGGGATTGAACGCCTTGAGTGACACTCCGTGGTGTGCAGGGACATGCGCCGAAGTGGACCCGCGCCTCAGACCGAGCATCAGCTCGATATCGTTCCGAAGTCGGTCGGCGCCGGGACGGTCGCCCTTGTTCACCACGAAAATGTCGGCGATTTCCATCACACCCGCTTTCAGCGTCTGGATCGAATCCCCCGATTCCGGAACGAGGACCACGACAGTGGTGTCCGCGGTCCTCGCAACGTCCAGCTCGGTCTGCCCCACGCCGACGGTCTCGATGATGACCCAGTCGAATCCGAACGCGTCCAGCACGTCGGCTACTTCAGCGGTGCGGGCAGACAAGCCACCCAGTGAACCACGAGTCGCCATGGACCTGATGTACACTCCGGGATCCAGCGCGACCGATTCCATGCGTACCCGGTCGCCGAGGAGCGCGCCACCGGTGAAGGGCGACGTGGGGTCAACAGCTATCACCCCGACACGCAAACCGGCAGTCCGGAGGTGCTGTACCAGCAGGTTCGTCACCGTGCTCTTGCCAGCGCCCGGCGGCCCCGTGATTCCGAGCCTGCGCGCCCGTCCAATGGAAGGGTGCAGTCGCGTCATCAGCGCATCGTAGCCTTCGCGATGATTTTCGACTATGCTGACCGCGCGCGCGAGCGCCGCGGAACGGCCGGCTTCGAAGTCGCGAATGAGATCATCAAGTGAGGGCTGCAACGATCCTCTCCTGTCTTCGCCACATATCGCCGGACATGCGCCCATCGCCGTCGTCGTGCGAGTGCCCAAGCACGTGCAGCGTACCGTGCACCACAAGGCGCACGAGCTCCGCGCGAATCCGTACCCCGTTGTCCTTTGCGTTCGCTCGCGCCACGTCCGGCGCGATGTACACGTCGCCAACAGGCGCATGAGTCCGAGCCGCAATGCCGTCGCTGGTGAACTCGAAGGTGATTACATCCGTCGCGCCCTTGTGGCCCAGAAATTCGCGATTCATGCGAGCCATACGGCGGTTGGTGACGAAGGTGACCGAGATGAGCGCGTCCTTCACACGCTCGCGCCGGCACACCTCACGCACGATCTCCCGAACCCGCGCTTCCGGAATGCCGGCCCGGACCGACTCGCGCGAAACGTCTACGGCGATGCTCAAGCGGCGATGCTCAAGCGCTTGCGCGGGAAGAGGGTTTCGGCGACAGGCTGAGACCACCGGGCGAGGACGGATATTCGATCCGGCCGTGATACATTCCCGTGAGAATCCGCACGAACTGGTCGGTCACCTCGCTCAGTTGCCGCAACGTTATCGGTGCGTCGGCGAGCTGTCCCTCTGACAGACGTTTCGCCACGGTAGTCTCCACGGTTTTACGAATCGCGCCTGGCGTCGGGTCAGGCAATGATCTCACAGTTGCCTCGACCGCATCGGCCAGCATGCATACTGCTGTCTCGGCGCTCTGTGGAATGGGACCGGGATAAGCGTACTCGGTCGCATTCACGGAGTCGTCTCGCTCCCGGGCCTTCGCGAGGAAGTACGCGATGGGAAGAGTCCCGTGATGCTCGGCGATGAAGGCGCGAATCGGGCGCGGCACGCCGCTTTCCTTCGCAAGATCTACTCCGTCGCGTACGTGCGACCTAATGATCGCCGCACTCGTCGAGGGCTTCAGCTTGTCGTGCGGATTCCGCCCGCGCGGCTGATTCTCGACAAAATGCTGCGGCTTGCGGAGCTTGCCGATGTCATGGTAGTACGCTCCCACGCGGCCGAGCAGACCGTCGGCGCCGATGGCGTTGCACGCTGCCTCGGTCAGATTCGCCATGGCAATGGTATGCGCATAGGTTCCTGGCGCCTCTAGACTCAGGCGACGCAGCAGCGGCTTGTTAAGGTCCGCCCAAGAGAGCCAGCGCAGGTGATCGGGAATGCGCTGCCAGCGCTGTGCACGGTAGACAAGCAAAGAGCCGATGGCGACGAACAGCGCCGTTATCAATTCGCCCGTCCTGCCGGGTACTGCGACAGCCACCACGATTGCCGTCACGAACGAGACTCGCGGATCGAGAATGACACGCGCGACGATTGCTGCAATCTCCAGCGCGAGGTCGAGCCTTGGAACGAAAGACGCCCGCTCCGCGGCGTCGTTTTCCCTGCGCGACCGCTCAGGCGGCTCGCTTTCCTCCGCCGCATCCCGTTCCGATAGCCTGCGCCAGAGATTCATCGCACTCAGCCGGTTGTGTCTTCTGCGTAAGCCTTGATGATATCGCGCACGAGCCGGTGACGAACCACGTCGGCGTCCGTGAAGTAGAAGAACGAGATTCCTTCGATGGCGGCGAGCACCCGCTCCACCTGCACAAGTCCGGAGTCTTCGCGTCGCGGGAGATCTATCTGTGTCTTGTCCCCGGTTATTACTACACGTGAGTTAACACCCAGGCGCGTCAGGAACATCTTCATCTGCGCACTTGTAGCGTTCTGCGCCTCGTCGAGAATGACAAACGCATCGGCCAGCGTGCGGCCGCGCATGTAGGCGAGCGGCGCGATCTCGATCGTGCGTGTCTCCAACGCCTTCTGCACGCGCTCCGGTGGCATCATGTCCTCCAGCGCGTCGTACAGCGGCCGAAGATATGGGTCCACCTTCGCCTGCATGTCACCGGGAAGGAATCCAAGGCTTTCACCGGCTTCGACTGCGGGACGCGCGAGAACGATCCTGCGCACGCGCTTGCGCGACAAAGCGTCCACGGCTGCAGCGACTGCGAGATACGTCTTTCCTGTCCCCGCCGGCCCGATGCCGATGACGATATCGTTCTCGCTTATCTGCTTGAGATATTCGGCCTGTCCACTTGTCTTGGCCTGAATCACCTTCCGAACGCCGGGCAGCACGATGCGATCCTCGGCGGCATTGCCGTCGGGGCGCGCACCGTCGAGGCTCATGCGCAGCACGTCGTCCGCCGTGAGCGGCAGCTGACGCTTCGCCGTGTCAATCATCCGCTGGGCAACCGGCTGCGCGCGTTCCACTTCGTCGCGTGTGCCCGAAAGCGTCAGCGTATCACCGCGCAGCGCCACGCGCGCGCCCGTCTGGCGCATCAGCTCGGTGATGTTCTCATCGTTCACGCCCGCAAGAGTCAGCATGTCCGCGCCCTCGGTGGACATGCGCTGAACCGTATTGTCGTCTGAGACCGTCAATCTTCTGCTGGTTTGAGATGAAGCGCCGCGAGCTCTTCGGCGGGAACCATGGTCGGAGCACCTTCGAATAACGCGCGCGCCGCGGTGGTCTTCGGAAATGCTATCACATCACGCAAACTGGGGGCCCCGGCGAGAAGCATCGCTATCCGGTCGAATCCGAGAGCGATTCCTCCGTGGGGTGGCGCTCCAGCTGAGAGAGCCTCCAGAAGGAAGCCGAACCGGGCCTCGGCCGTGGCATCGTCCACTCCCAGCAGTGCAAGCGCACGACGCTGGAGTGCTGGATCGGCTATTCGAATGCTGCCCCCACCGAGTTCGGTGCCGTTCAGCACCACGTCGTACGCCAATGCCCGGACCTTGCCGGGCTCGGAATCGAGAAGCGCGAGGTCATCGGGATTCGGCGCGGTGAACGGGTGGTGCATGGCGTCGAGCCTGCCGCTTCCAGCATCCACGGCGAACAGCGGAAAGTCCGTGACCCACAGCAGCTCGTTCGCGGCCTCTGGCACCAGCGATAATCTCCGAGCAGCATCTTGGCGCACGCGGTCGAGCGCGGGATTGGACACGTGGTCCGGGCCCGCTACCATCAGGAGCAGATCGCCGTCGGCGAGTTCGAGGTCCGTGCGCGACTGATCTGTGAGCGATTTCGCAGCAGCGCCATCCATGACGCCATTCACGTTCTTGACGCGAATCAGTCCACCTGCTCCGGCACCCTTGGCGATCGCCTCGATCTCGTCCACCTGATTGCGCGACAGGACGGCGCCGCCCGGGAGGACGATACCACGCACCCGACCGCCCGACTCGATTGCGGTGCGCGCTATCGCGAAGTCGGAAGCCGCAAATAGCGAGGTGAAGTCGCGAATTACGAGTCCGTACCGCACGTCCGGCCTGTCGCATCCGTACGACTCCATTGCTTCCGCGTAGGACATTCGGCGGAATGGCGTCTCGATCGCGATCCCCGCCACCGCGAACAGATCGCGGAGCAGCCCTTCGGTCAGCGCGAAGATGTCCTCCGGCTGGATGAACGACGCCTCGATATCTATCTGCGTGAATTCCGGCTGCCGGTCGGCGCGCAGATCCTCGTCGCGGAAGCAGCGCGCAATCTGGAAATAGCGATCCAGTCCCGAGATCATCAGCAGCTGCTTGTACAGTTGCGGCGATTGTGGAAGAGCGTAGAACTCACCGGCATGAACGCGGCTGGGAACGAGATAGTCGCGCGCACCTTCAGGCGTGGGCTTTGTGAGGATCGGAGTTTCTATTTCCAGAAATCCGCGCTCATCCAGATAACTCCGCGTCGCCTGCATGAGCCGATGCCGCAGGATCAGGTTCGCCTGCAGCGGCGGGCGCCGAAGATCGAGATACCTGTATCGGAGTCGTACTTCTTCCGCGGGAAGATTGGATCCCTTCCCGACGACCGGCATGCGAACTGATTCGGCCGGTCCTACCACGCGGATGGACGATGCGCGTACTTCGACGGCACCCGTAGCCATTTCCGGATTGCTCATGTTCGCGGGGCGAAGCGCGACGCTGCCTCCCACGATCACGACACTTTCCAGGGGAACCGATGACGCCGCCTCGATCACTTCGTGAGGCGTGAATTCCGGGTTGAAAGACACCTGTACTACGCCGGCCCTGTCGCGGAGGCTTACAAACGCCATTCCGCCCAGGTTACGCGAGCTTTCTATCCATCCGCCGATTCTGACTTCCGTTCCGGCGTGCTCGGCGCGGAGCGCGCCGCAGAGAGTCGTTCGCTCCGAAGTCGCGGGATATACGGGGGCGCTCAAGCGGTGCGCGGACGCCGCACGGCGACCTGATAATATGATTGCATGTAGATCGGTTAAATTTATGTCTGGCAACGCTTTATGGTAGGCCTCCCGTGCCCCGCCGCGTGCCCTGATAACCATGTCGAAAATCAACCTTCTCAATCTGCCTCCCTCCGAAGCGGGCGGCGTCCTCGCCGACTTCTTTCGCGACCGTGGCGACCCCGCCTATCGTGCGAACCAGGTCATGCGCCGGCTGTGGCAAGCGCCGGTCAGATCGTTTTCAGATATGAACGAGCTGCCATCGGTGCTAAGGGATGCCCTAGAACAATCGTTCGAACTGCCATCGCTGGAAATCGCCACCGAGCAACTCTCCTCCGACGGGACAAGGAAGTTCCTTTTCAGGCTGCACGATGGCGAAGCGATAGAAACGGTGAGCATTCCGGACGGGAATCGCCTCACGCTTTGCATATCGTCGCAGGCTGGCTGTGCACTTCAGTGCGCCTTCTGCGCGACGGGAAAGATGGGCTTCACGCGCAACCTGGAGCCATACGAGATTGCATGTCAGCTTCGTGAACTTGCGTTGCTCGATCCGCCGATCGCCGTCACCAACATCGTGTTCATGGGAATGGGCGAGCCGCTCATGAACTGGCGCGCAGTATCGCCGGCCCTGACGATTCTCAATTCCCCGCTCGGACTCGGAATCGGCGCGCGCCACATCACAGTCTCCACCGTTGGCATTCTTCCAGGTATTGTGGCACTCGCCGAAAGACCGGAGCAGTTCCGTCTCGCGATCTCGGTGCATGCACCGTCGGATGAGTTGCGTCGCGGACTCATGCCGATCAACACGAAATATCCGCTCGCGGAAGTAATCGAGGCGGCGAAGGCGTTCGACCGGCGAGTTACGTTTGAATACGTGATGCTCGGCGGTGTGAACGACACTCCGGAGATCGCCGCCGCTCTCGCAAAGCTTGCGCAGGAATGCAAGGCATTCGTCAACCTCATTCCGTTGCATCCTGGCGGCGCCGGAGACTTCACGCCGACTACGGCAGATTCGATCCGGCGGTTCGCCGCGACACTGCGGCGCTCGGGCCTGAACGTCGCGATCCGCAAGAGCCGCGGCAAGGATATCGCCGCAGCGTGTGGGCAGCTACGGGTAGAACGCCATCGGAGGCGGCGTCCAGTCGCTGCCGAGCACGACGGTGGCATCGAGGTAGCGTGAAGTGTCCGGCCGCGCAACAGGTTTTCCACCGATCACCTTGCTGATGAGAAGCGCCCACTCCGGGTGATTCGAGCGGTCCAGTATCAGTGTCGCTGCCTGCTGCTGGCGTGTAGTCCCCATCGCTACAACATCGTATCCGCGATCGCGGAGCAGCAGAGTTGCCTTTCTCGCCGCCCCGCGATTCTTGCTGGCGTTGAGCACCTCGACCTTTATGCGCACTCCGGCGGGCGCATGACCTACGGTGGTGTCTATCGCGGGTCCGGTATTGCCGAGCCCTGTTACTCGCTTGTCCCGGACGCGGCAGGAAGCCAGCGACATCGCCAGCAACAGCGCAGGTACGGTGAGAGCGAGCGCGGCGCGCCGTAGAGCGACGCGCATTACTGCAGGCTGTTCCAGAGAGCGACGGTTTGGGGGAAGATCTGGTTGCCTTCGCGCACGGTCCACTCCAGACGCATGCGCACGACCTGCCTGAAAACGGGATCGAACGAAGTCGGTACCTGCAACGAGAGAAAATACCTGTCCTGCTTCATGAACTTGCGGCCGGGCTCCAGGAAGTCGGCCATGAACAGTGCGCGGCCGAGTATGCCCCAGTTCTCGTTACCCACGGTGTGATACCGCACGGCGTCGAGCAGGTCGGATCGTGTTTCTCCGTCCGCTTCCATCATGATGGCGGCGGCCGGACCATGAAGCAGTCCGGCTGGACTGCGGTCGTCGCCGGTTATCCGGCGCAGCTCCTTCTCCGGCGCGTCACGCAAGGCATCGTGCAGCACGCCCGCCTCCACGAATGAACGGGCTTCTGCCGGTGGAAGGCGCATTGCAGCGGCCCACGCATTCAGTAGGGCGGTCACCCGCTGAATGTGCTCAGCACGCTTGTCGCTCACGCAGGCCCAGCGCGGAAAGTCTACGATTGAACCGTGCATGGTCAGAGTTGGATGTTGTCAATCAGGCGCGTGCGTCCGAGACGTACGGCTGCAACCACTGAGTTCATCCGCTGCGCTTCCAGGGGTCGCGAAAAATCGGATTCGTTCACCACGCTGAAGTAGTCCACATGCACTGATTGCTCCGTAGCCAGTACCGCCAGTCCAGCAGCTTCGATCAGCGCAGGCGAAACAGTTCCGCTTTCGAACACGGCCTTGGCGGCGAGCAGAGCTGCGCGAATTACTGCTGCGCTGCCACGCTCGCCTTCATCCAGATACCGGTTCCTGCTCGACAACGCAAGACCGTCGCTCTCGCGCACTGTTTGCACATCCAGAATCTCGATCGGAAAATCGAGGTCCACCACCATCCCCCTGATCACCGCAAGCTGCTGAAGATCCTTGCGCCCGAACAGTGCAACATCAGGCTGGACGATATTGAACAGCTTCGCCACGACCGTAAGTACGCCCGTAAAATGACCGGGACGCAGCGCCCCCTCGAACTCCGCCGCGGCCGCGGACGGCACAACGGTCACACCTTCACCTCTGGGATACATTTCGTCCCTCGAGGGCACAAACAGGACACTCGCCCCGTAACCGGCCAGTGCCTCGGCGTCCGCCTCGAGCGTACGCGGATACCTCGCGAAGTCTTCCGTGGGACCGAACTGGAGCGGATTCACAAATACGCTCACGACAACCGTATCTGCGTGCCTTCTGGCCTCGTCAACCAGGGCCAGGTGACCAGCGTGGAGTGCGCCCATCGTCGGGACCAATGCAAGCCGCCCGCCAGCCGCGCGCACCGCGCGAAGCCGCTCCCGCAGTGCGGCGATTCGGTTCTCCGTGTGCATCCGTGAAGCTAGAAGCTGTGTTCTTCGCCGGGGTAGCGGTGCTGCGTCACATCCTCCGCATACTCCCTTACCGCGTCTCGCACGGTGTCCGCGAGATTTGCGTAACGCTTGAGGAAGCGCGGGGAGAATCCTTCGTTCAGACCAAGCAGATCCGGAAGTACCAGTACCTGCCCGTCGCAGCCGACACCGGCACCGATGCCGATCGTGGGTATCGAGACGCTGCTCGTCACGCGCGACGCGAGCGCTGCCGGAATGAGTTCCAGCACTATGGCAAACGCGCCGGCGGCTTCGAGACGCACGGCTTCTTCCACGAGACGCTCGGCGTCGGCAGCATCGCGTGCCTGCACCCGTACCCCTATTGCGTTCACGGATTGTGGCGTGAACCCCAGGTGACCCATCACGGGAATGCCGATCTCGACGAGTCTCGCGATTGTTGCGGCGATCCGTTCCGATCCGCCCTCGATCTTGACCGCCTGCGCGCCAGTCTCCGCAAGCACCCGCCCGCAGTTTTCAAGCGCCCGCGCTTCGTCAACCTGGCACGCCATGAACGGCATATCGACTGTCACGAGCGCACGCGTGACACCGCGTTTCACCGCAGCGCCGTGGTAGATCATGTGATCCAGTGTGACCGAAAGCGTGGTGTCGAAACCGGCAACCACGTTACCCAGCGAGTCACCCACGAGAACGATGTCGACGCCGGCCTGATCCACGATACGTGCAAACAGTACGTCGTATGCCGTAACAACGACCAGCGGCTCCTTTCCTTTTCGATCGCGAATGTCACGAACCGTCACCGCGCGCTGCGTCTGAATACTGCTCAATTCATTACCTCTTCAAGCTCGGCCAGTTCTCGCAGCCAGAAATCACGATTGTCCAGCTCCGCATGTGGAACCTTGAGCACCGGCGAATCCCAGACGGTTGCGGCGTACTTCACGATGTCCAAATCTATCGTCCGAGGGGCCCACCGCACGGATCGCATGCGCCCACCGGCAATCTCGGCCGCCATCAGATAGGACAGGAGATCCGGAGGCGCGAGCGACGTTCGCAGGGCGACCATCTGATTGAGGTATGGTCCTTGGGGCACTGAGCCGAGAGGGTCGGTCTGCTCCACGGATGTTTTGGCGAGGATCCGGCTTTCGGGGATGAGCGAAATTCGCTCGACTGCGTCTTCAATGTGCCGAGCCCTGTCGCCAACGTTGGAACCGAGGGCGATGAAGGCGATGTCATCCATCTTTGCGGCGCGTGATGGTCACTTCTGCGAACTCCACCGGACCCGGCAGCGGCACGTGCGGCTTCCGGATCGAAATCGTCGCGGCAACAACCCCCTCCAGTTCCAGAGCCGCCGCAGCGACCCGCTCCGCAGCTTCCTCGAGATAGGCGATATGGCGCGCGCTCATCACTTTGGCGACCGCCGCGTAAAGCGCCACGTAGTCCAGCACCCGCGGCAGCCTGAGCGCGCGGTCGACCGCGACGGAAACGTCGACCTCTACCGGCTGCGGCAGCTCGGCTTCGTGCGGGAGAACTCCTACGCGCGTGTGAAAGCGCATTCCCTTGAGTGCGACCGTGTCGTGGCCAGTCACGCAGCGTCATCAATCCCGGCGCGGAGCGAACGCGCGAGCGCAACAGCGCTGGCAACACTCGCATCCGCAGCTTTCACTATAGCGCTGCCCACCACGACACCGTCAGCGAAACCGGCGACGGTCGCGGCCTGCCGCGCATCCGTGACACCGAACCCGACGCAGATGGGCAGAGCGGTCGCGGAACGAAGACGATCCACGGTTGCGCCGAGGTCCGAAGAGACTTCGCTCTGCATTCCCGTGACACCGAGCCGACTGATGAGATAGACGAAGCCACTTCCCTTGCTGGCGATCAGCCTCATGCGCTCGGGGGGTGTCGTTGGCGCGACGAGGCGCACGAACGCGAGCGAACTGTCGGCGAAACGCCGTTCGAGCACCGGATCCGCTCCGACCGGAAGATCCGTAATAAGCACTCCGTCGCACCCAGCAGAAGCGACGCGGTCGAGACAGTCCGGGCCCGCGGCTAAAAACGGATTCAGGTACCCGAACAGCACTACCGGAATCTGCAGGGCCGCCTCTTCGACGAGCGTTAGCGCGCCCTCGAATGTCATCCCGCCGTCGATGGCAGTCTGTGAACTCGCCTGAATGACGGGGCCGTCGGCGAGCGGATCGGAAAAGGGCACCCCGACTTCAATGACGTCTGCACCTGCGTCCTGCAGCCCTTGCAGCAACTCCAGCGAGCGCACCCGGTCGGGATGCCCCGCCGTTGCGTAGCAGACTAGTGCCTTTCTACCGCTCTCGCGGAGATCGCGAAACCGTTCATCTATTCGGTTAGACGACGTAATCACTGACTCTGATACCATACCTGTCCGGATCGGCGGTCTTGATAATGGTTCGTGCGAACTGACCGTCGTTGACTTGCGCGGCGAGATCGGTCTCCAGCGGAGGCTGCAGCAGATTGCCACGACCATCGCTCACTATAACCACTCGCGGGCGCGACAGCATTTCCGGATTCGGATTCGCGGCGATGACGACTGCAAGCTCGAACGTATCGAGGACCACCAGAGTGCCGGTCGGGTAGATCCCAAGGAGCGTGATGAACGCCTTGACCACCACCGGATCCAATCCGCGCCGCGGATTGTCGCGCATTTCCTGGAGGACCGCTGATGGCGGGAACGGTTTTGTCTGATAGGCGCGACGGCTTGTCGCGGCGTCGTACGCGTCGGCGACGGCGACGATCCGGCTCATCATGGACAACGCGCGCGGGCGAATGACCTTCGGATACCCGGTGAAGTCGCGATGCATGTGATGCTCGTGGGCCACGACCATCGCCCGATATGGGAGCTCCTGAACGCCGCGCATCTGGAACAGTGTGAGCATGCCGAGCCACGGGTGCGCCATGATCCTGTGCCAGTCGTCGTCATCGAG
>JALYYT010000009.1 GCA_030946285.1 Gemmatimonadota bacterium | reverse complement strand
AGATGCCCCAGCCGCTCTTTCGTAAGTCTGGCGATCCGCAGTACGGCTACGGCGTCGCGCTGGCCTTTGTCATCACACGGAAGTCGAGCTTGTCGCCATCTGGCGACACGTCAACTTCGATCTCGTCGCCCTTGGCGAACTCGGCCATGAGAATCTTCTCCGAAAGCGGATCCTCGATGTAGCGCTGCGTCGCTCGCTTGAGCGGCCGCGCACCGAACTTGTCATCATAGCCGTGCGCAACCAGGAAGTCCGCGGCGGCTTCGGTGAGACGCAGCACCAGCTCCTCGTCCACGAGCCGCTTCTGGACGTCGCGCAGAACGATATCCACGATCGACCTGATGTTCTCGCGCGAAAGCGGATGAAACACGATCACGTCATCAAGCCGGTTGAGGAACTCCGGATTGAACGTGTGCGCCATCTCTTCCTTCACACGCTGCACGATCCGCTCGAACGAGTCGCGTGACTCGCCGGTGTTGAAGCCGAGCGAGCCGCCCTTGGTGATGTCCTTGGCGCCAACGTTCGACGTCATGATCACTACCGTGTTCTTGAAGTCAATGACGCGACCGTAGTTGTCCGTCAGGTGGCCCTCATCGAGCACCTGCAGCAGGATGTTGAACACATCAGGATGCGCCTTCTCGATCTCGTCCAGCAGAATCACGCTGTATGGCTTGCGCCGCACTGCTTTAGTAAGCGTGCCGGAATCCTCGTAGCCCACGTAACCCGGCGGCGCACCGATGAGACGTGACACGGAGAACTTCTCCATGTACTCGCTCATGTCCACGCGAATCAGCGCGCTCGCGTCAGCGAAGAGGAACTTCGCAAGTGAGCGTGCGAGCTCCGTCTTTCCGACTCCGGTCGGGCCAGAGAAGATGAACGACCCGATCGGGCGCGCGGGATCCTTGAGCCCGGCGCGACTTCTGCGGATCGAACGTGAAAGAGCCTTTATCGCCTCATCCTGTCCAATCACCGACGCGTGAAGCTCATCTTCCATCCTGAGCAGCCGCGCGGTTTCGGCTTCCTGGAGACGGCGCACCGGGATTCCGGTCCACCTGCTCACGATGAATGAGATGTTGTCCTCATCCAGCACCGGACGATGTGACTGCCTGCGCTTGTCCCAGTCCTCCTGAGCCGTCTTGATCTGTGCCTGCAGCTCGCGCTCCTTGTCACGCAGCGACGCCGCGCGCTCGAAGTTCTGATCGCGCACTGCGGTTTCCTTCTCCGTATTCACGCCTTCCAGATCCAGCTTGAGCGCCGCTACTTCCGGCGGCGGAGCCTGAGTCGCGAGACGTGCGCGCGCGCCGGCCTCGTCAATCACGTCGATTGCCTTGTCCGGCAGAAAGCGATCCGTGATGTAGCGCTCCGACATCTTGGCAGCCGCAACCAGTGTTGCATCCGGGATCGTCACCTTGTGATGATCCTCGTACTTGCTGCGGAGACCCTTCAGTATCTCGACGGTGTCGTCCACCGACGGCGGCTCGACGACGACGGTCTGGAAGCGGCGCTCGAGTGCGCCGTCCTTCTCGATGTACTTGCGATATTCATTGAGCGTCGAAGCGCCAACGCACTGAAGCTCGCCGCGCGCGAGCGCAGGCTTGAGCATGTTGCTCGCGTCTATCGCGCCCTCTGCAGCGCCAGCACCGACCAGCGTGTGCAGCTCGTCAATGAACAGGATGATGTTCTTGTTCTGAGCTATCTCGTTCATGACCGCCTTGAGACGCTCTTCGAACTGGCCGCGGTACTTGGTACCTGCGATAACCGCCGCCATGTCGAGCGACAGAACGCGATTGTCGCGAAGCGAATCCGGGCACTCTCCGTTCGCGATGAGCTGCGCGAGTCCCTCCACGATTGCCGTCTTGCCGACACCCGGTTCACCAATCAGCACAGGGTTGTTCTTCTTTCGGCGCGTGAGAATTTCCATGACACGCTCGATCTCCTTGGCGCGTCCGATCGTCGGATCGAGCTGCCCTTCCGCCGCGAGCTGCGTGAGATCCCGGCAGAAGTGATCGAGCGCCGGTGTCTTGGACTTCTTCTCGCCCTTGGCCGCGGGCGGAGCCGATGGCGCCCCGGTAGCGGTAGCCGATGCTGACCCTTGTGGCAACTCGGTTCCGAGCAGGCGCAATGTCTCCTTGCGCGCCTCGTCGAGATTGATACCAGCATCGGTCAGAACCTGCGCAGCGATTCCCTTCTCTTCGCGCAGCAGTCCGAGCAGCAGGTGCTCGGTGCCGACGTACGAATGATTCAGCTCACGCGCTTCAGCCATCGCGAGCTCGAGAACCTTCTTCGCACGCGACGTATACGGCAGGTCGGGCCCCGTTGCAGCTGCGGCCTTACCCTTCTTTACAGTCTCTTCGATCTTCTGTTGAATGTCGTCCAGATCTATGCTGAGGTTCTGTAGAACCGCAGCCGCGACGCCTTCGCCTTCGCGAATCAGACCGAGGAGTATGTGCTCGGTCCCGACATATTCGTGGTGGAGCCGCGCTGCTTCCTCGCGTGCCATCGCGAGGACCTTTCGCACCCGCTCCGTGAAGTTGTAACCGTTCATTGGGCAGCCCTTTCCAAAGTCTCCCGTACGAAGGCGGCGCGTACCACGCTCGCTTCGTCCTCACTCAGCACGCGGCCTTCGCGCGCGGCGAGGTGTGCCGACTGAGTGAATACCAGGAGTTCGTTGAGAACATATACACTCAATCCATCCATCAGTTTCAGGCCGCTGGCGAGCCGGAGGCCACTCAGAAGGTTCATCGCCTCTTCGAAGGAGAGGCTCCGCGCGTAACGCAGCGTGCCGTAGGCGCGCCACAACTTGTCCTCTAGAATATACTCCGCGTCCCTTACAAGCACCTTTCGCGCCTCGAGCTCCTTTTCGATCACGTGCCGCACGATATCCTGCAGGTAATCGAGAAGATCCTGCTCGGATTTGCCGAGCGTCGTCTGGTTCGAGATCTGGAAAAGATTTCCGATGACCTCGCTTCCCTCTCCATATAAACCTCGGTATGTCAACCCCACCTGCTGAAGGCCGACCAGCACTCTTCCGATTTCCTTTGTGAGTACCAGGGCCGGGAGGTGCACGAGGACCGAAGCTCTGAGCCCCGTTCCGGCGTTTGTCGGACACGCGGTCAGGAAGCCGAATTCGCGGTGATACGCGAAAGGGACACGCTGGCCCAGCTCCACATCCATCTCCCGTGCATCGGCGAAAGCGTGCTCCAGGTCGAGGCCGGACCGAAGGGCCTGAATGCGGAGATGATCTTCCTCGTTCACCATGATCGCGACATCTCGACCCACGTGTACCGCAGACCCGCTCCTTGGCTCCGCGCCGGAATCGAGCGCCGCGAGTTCCTTGCTGACGACATGTCGCTCATGCAGCAGCAGCCGTTCGGGCTCCTCCAACTTGTCCACGCGAACGAGGACGCCATCCTGCGCGCACGTAACGAGCGCGAGGGCGTCGCGGACCTGAGACAGCACGCGGAGCCGCTCACCCTCGCGGGCGCGCCCCGAGAAGGCGTAACCTTCGACGTTGCGTGCGAGTCTCACGCGGCTTGAAACGACGACGCCGGATTGATCGCCACTTCCGTCCATCCATGCGAGGCCGCCGGCCGGCAGCGAAGTCGGATCGAAAGTCATTCTATCTCCCTCAACTGATCGCGTAGCGTTGCCGCCAGCTCGAACTCCTCGTTCCGGATTGCACGTTCAAGACGCTCACGCAGCCTGTCAGGTGACACCGGAATCAGAACCTCGGGCGCTCCCTGCGTGCCCGAGTAGTCACGGCCACGGTGCTGAGAATGACCATGAACCTTGAGCAGCAGCTCGCGTAAGCTTGCTTCGAACGCCGTATAGCAGTACGGGCAGCCAAGCCGGCCGGATTGCCTGAAATCGCGCAGAGTGGACGCGCAGAACGAACACCTCACGGCGTCAGCCTGTGAACCCGGAAGGTGATGCTGGATAGACTGCAGAAAATCACCTATCGCGGGCGGCGGAGCGGCCACAGCGGTCTGCAGACCACGCTCGGCGGCGCACGCCTCGCATAGCCGCACCTGGCGTACATCGTTACCGTCTATCTCCGTGACGGTTATCACTACGTCGTTTTCCTTGCAGACCTCACACAGCACCCAGGCCGCCTCCGGCTTCTGACCGATTCAATTCAAATAATTTTCCTTCCCTCAACTGATACACCGCGCGCGCTCTATCGGCCAGAGAAATATTATGTGTAACGACGACCATCCCCACGCCAAGGTCGCGCACGACTTCGGCCAGGAGGTCATGCAGTCGCTCGCCATTCGCGTGGTCCAGGTTCCCCGAAGGCTCGTCAGCCAGAACCACACCAGGCTCGGCGGCCAGCGCCCGGGCGACCGCGGTCCGCTGTTGCTCGCCCCCGCTGAGCTGTGCCGGTCGATGATGAAGCCTTGCGCCAAGGCCCACTCGCTCCAGCAGCGACCGCGCGCGCGACTCGGCATCTTCCGGCGGGCGACCCGCGATTCTGAGCGGCAGCGCCACATTTTCGAGGGCCGAAAACTCGCGCAGGAGATGGTGGAACTGGAATACGAAGCCCACGCCACGGTTTCTGACTTCCGCCAGCTCCTCGTCGGAGCGGTCCGCGAGGCTCCGGTCCGAAAGCAGGACCTGCCCGCTCGTTGGACGGTCCAGTCCGCCGAGAATGTGCATGAGGGTGCTCTTGCCTGACCCGCTTTCGCCGATGATCGCGAGCATCTCGCCCGCTTCGACCCGAAGATCCACTCCGCGGAGCACGTCGAGCGGAACTCCGTCGCCTCCGATGAACCGCTTCGTGACGGCCCGGCTTTCAAGAACCGTTGTCATTCGGACCGGATCGCGTCGACGGGATACAGCTTCGCTGCCTGGATCGCCGGATACAGAGTCGCGAGTGCCGAGATCAGAAGACTGGCCACGACGATCAGGATGACATCGCGCGGCTGGGTTGTTACCGGGAGGTGATCGATGAAGTACACCGATGGGTCGAGCTTGATGAACTTGTACTTGTCGAGTGCAAGCGCACCAGCGAAGCCCAGCACAAGACCCATCGCCGTGCCCGTTGCACCGATGACGAGGCCCTGAACCAGGAAGATGTTCCGGATCGCCGACGAGCGGAGCCCCATCGCCTTGAGGATTCCGATCTCGCGGGTCTTGTCGTGCACGACCATGGAGAGCGTGCTGACGATGTTGAACGCAGCCACGATCACGATAAGCAGCAGGATCACACCCATGCCAAGCTTTTCCAGTTTGAGCGCCTGGAAGAGCGAATGATTCTGCTCCTCCCAGTCCACTGTTCTGTACGGGAACCCGAGGTGTTCCGTGATCGCTCCGGCCACCTGGCCCGCGTTCCAGCGGTCCGTGGTGCCGACTTCAATTCCGGTAACCGCGCTGTCCATTCCCGCGAATTCCTGCGCGGAAGGCAGGCCTATGTACACA
>JALYYT010000375.1 GCA_030946285.1 Gemmatimonadota bacterium | reverse complement strand
GGTGCTCTCGCGCTGAAACTCCGCGGACCTCGACAAGATCTTCCGCGACTTCCGCGGACGGGCGCCGAGCATCGAGCCTATGCTGCACGACCGAGGACTCAAGTAGCGATCGTCACGGGGAGCAACTCAGCCGCCGAGCTGCTCCTCGCGCCTCGCGCGCTCTAGCATCGGGACGATCCTAGCGACCTCGGCCTGAAGTTATCGAAACCGGCAGTCGATTGCCCCGGGGCCGCCCTGGTCGAGTGCGGCCAGCCACGAGCTGGAGAACGGTAGAGCGACTTCCTCGCTCAGGCTGTTTGGAAAACCATATCCCCGCCAGAGTGAGCAGAGCGGAGCCGCGTTCGGTAATTTTCGGCGGTGCAAGTGAGCCGTGTGATAGAATCGAATAGTGTCGTCACACTCCGCAGACCCCGCGTGTCCTTTCCCGCAGTCATCGCCCTCTGCGTACTGTCCGTCGCATCACTTGCGCTGATAACGACGGTTGATGACATCGCTTATCGGTTTACCGTCTCACATAGTTCTGTCCTCGCGCTGCTGGCGGAGATACGTCTCCCGTCGCTCATCCTCTGCATGATTCTCGCTTTGCTGATCAGGCCTGCGGCCGCTCGAGAGACCGGGCTGGATTCCGCACGATGGCCCAAACCGTTCGTCATCGCCGTGTACTGGCTTCTGGGAACGACGATCGCTGTGTTCATCCTTCGAGTGTATGTGCCACCGCTACCGCGCCGCGTCGACGTGGTCGCACTGCTGTTCACGGGACTTGTCGCGGAGGAGTGCCTGTTCAGAGGGGCTCTGTTCGGGCTGGCCGCGCGGGCGTTTCCGGGGCGGCCGGTCACGGTGATCGTATGGACGTCGGTGTTCTTCAGCGCGCAGCATTTCCAGTATCACCACTTTGCGGTGACCCGGAATGCGCTCACTCAGGTTGCGTATGCCTTTCCGCTCGGACTGGTTCTGGGCTATGTGCGCACTCGGACGGGAAGTCTCGGAGCGCCGGTCGCACTTCATTTCGTCAACAATGTGCTGTCTGTCGTCCGAGTGACGCTTGGCTGAGCGTAAGTGCGACATTGATCGCAAAGCCGCTGGTCTTTCACGGTACGAAAGCCTCTCTCGTTCTCGAAAGCTGAGATACGCGGCGGTCGGCGCCTAAAATACAAAACGCCGAACCACCAGCCGGTTCGGCGCTGCCACTCGCTGTTCTTCTTGAACCACCGCAAGCGGGTGATGGGGTTCGAACCCACGACATCCAGCTTGGGAAGCTGGCGCTCTACCAACTGAGCTACACCCGCAACGCCCACGTCAAAAGAGCCACAGATCGGGATTGAACCGATGACCGCTCGATTACGAATCGAGTGCTCTACCACTGAGCTACTGTGGCATCACGACACATTCAAAACCCGTCGTGCATTACTTCAGAAACGGCTAACGGTAGTGCCCTCGCGCGGACTCGAACCGCGATGCCTTTCAGCACAAGCACCTCAAGCTTGCGTGTCTACCAATTTCACCACGAGGGCGGCTCGGGAACCCTTCTCCCGAATCCAATATATCCGGCTGTGGCACCCGTCAGCAGCTTCGGCGCCGAACCAAATACCTCTCCAAACCTACGGGGCCGACGGGGCTCGAACCCGCGACCTCTCGAGTGACAGTCGAGTGCTCTAACCAAACTGAGCTACGGCCCCTTCTGCTTCAACAGCAACTTCTGCTACAACTTCTCCCGCGCCCATGCGGGCCCAACAACCTAACCAAACGCACCCAAACCCTATAGCCCCAAGGGGAATCGAACCCCTCTCTGCACCGTGAAAGGGTGCCGTCCTAACCGATAGACGATGAGGCCTTGCCCGGCAAGCCCATAGGAAAGTAGCGCTAACGGGATTCGAACCCGTGTTTGGGCCTTGAGAGGGCCCCGTCCTAGTCCCCTAGACGATAGCGCCATGCAAACGATTCCCCGTTCCTCCGGAGCCTTGCAATATCGCCAGTTACGGGCCATTGGGTCAACCCGTGCCGGGTGGATGTTTTAGGCTTATAATATCCTTCGCACCCACTCTCCACGGCCTTCAACCAGTCCCTCCTTGCGAGTAGTCACCGTCGGTGGTGGTCCAGCAGGTCTCTATTTCGCCCTTCTCCTGAGGAAGGCGAAACCCGACGTGGATATCACGGTCCTCGAACGGAACGCTCGCGGCCAAACCTTCGGCTGGGGCGTTGTATTCTCGGATCAGACGCTGGAGAATTTCCGCGACGCAGACGAGGCGACGTACAGCGCCATCGTGGAGAACTTCGCGCACTGGGACGATATCGACGTCGTTGTCGGCGACTGTACCATTACGTCGGGCGGACACGGATTCAGCGGCATCGCACGCCGCACCCTGCTCGACATCCTGCGCCAGCGCGCAGTGTCCCTGGGCGTGGACGTTCGCTACGAATGCGATGTCAGCTCGCTCGACCAGCTCCAGACGATTGAGGGATGCGCGGATGCCGATCTCATTGTCGCCGCTGACGGCATCAACAGCCGCATCCGCCAGGAGCGCACAGCGGTATTCCGGCCCACCCTCGATGTGCGCCCGGCGCGCTTCGTCTGGCTCGGAACCACTCGTCCCTTCGACGCGTTCACATTCTTCTTCGTGCAGAACGAGTTCGGTGTCTTCCAGGCTCACTGCTACCGCTTCGAGGCAGGCCTCTCGACGTTCATAGTCGAGTGTGACGAGGAATCCTGGAAACGCGCCGGCCTGGATCACGCCGACACCGATGCCACGATCGCGATCTGTGAGGCGATGTTCGGCAAGTGGCTCGACGGTCATCGCCTCATGAGCAACGCGACGCATCGCGCCCAGTGGCCGTGGCTCGGTTTCACGCGAGTGTCGAACGAAACGTGGTTCGACGGAAACGTCGTGCTCGTGGGAGATGCCGCTCACACCGCGCACTTTTCCATCGGCTCCGGAACGAAGCTGGCAATGGAAGACGCGATAGCGCTTGCAGGAGCGGTCGCTGCGAACGAATCGGTTCCACGGGCCCTTGAAGCATATCAGGACGCGCGAATGATCGAGGCACTCCGGCTCCAGAATGCGTCGCGCAACTCAATGGAATGGTTCGAGAATGTGAAGCGGTACATGTCGCTTCCTCCTGAACAGTTTGCGTACTCCCTGCTCACCCGGAGCCAGCGCGTCAGTCACGAGAATCTGCGGCTGCGCGACTCACAGTATCTCTCAGGAGTCGAGCGGTGGTTTGCAAGCGCCGCTGACTCGGTGACGGGCGCTACCGCTCCCGTCACGGCCGCCGAGCGCGCGCCAGCGCCCATGTTCGCGCCTTTCAGGCTGCGCGACATGATGCTGGTGAACCGCGTAGCAGTCGCGCCAATGGACATGTACCGTGCCATCGACGGTCTCATCGGCCCGTTTCATTTTGCGCACCTCGGCGCACGCGCACTCGGCGGCGCGGCACTGCTGTTCACCGAAATGGTATGCGTATCACCTGAAGGTCGCATAACCACCGGATGCGCGGGGATGTACAGCGAGGCTCATTCCAATGCGTGGCGCGAGATCGTGGACTTCGCCCACGCGGAGAGCCATGCGCGTGTATGCCTTCAACTCGGCCATTCCGGGCGGCGCGGCTCGACGAGGTTACCGTGGGAAGCGAGCAACGAGTCACTGGATGACGGGTGGGAGACTATTGCGCCGTCGGCTGTTCCGTACACGCCCGAAATGGAAACTCCGCACGAAATGTCACGCGACGACATGAAATGCGTCACCGCGCATTTCGTGCGCGCTGTCGGACTGGCGGTGAATGCCGGCTTCGACATGATCGAGTTGCACTGCGCGCATGGATACCTCATGTCGAGCTTCATCACCCCTCTCAGCAACCGGCGCGACGACGATTACGG
>JALYYT010000389.1 GCA_030946285.1 Gemmatimonadota bacterium | reverse complement strand
GCGGCGGTAGCTTCGTCCTTCTCGGCCTTCAGTTTCTCTGCGGGAATTGCTCCCGTTTGCTTGACCTCTTCCGCGAGCTGCTGCGCGCGAAGCTGGCGCACCGCGAGGAATTCGAGCACGCGATCCTTCACGTCCTGCAGACCGTAGTGGTCCGCGTCGAGAACTTCGGTCGCGTGCTTGAGATCGAGATCATCGTTCGATCTTTCGTTCCACGGAAGCTCGGCGATCCACTCCAGGTACGTGCGGATGACCTGCGCTTCCATTGATTCGCGTCCGGACCGCTCAAGACGGCCAAGTTCGCGCTCCACCTCCGCGCGGCCTTCCTTGGGAAGATTGAGCTTTGAGAGCTTCTCGCGCAGCTCCTCGACTTCCTTGGACGAGTCGCCGTCGCCAAGCTCCTTCTGGATCGCCTTCATCTGCTCGCGCAGGTACATCTCGCGCTGTCGCTCGCCCAGCTCTTCCTGGACCTGCGACTTGATGTCCTCCTGCGCTTCGAGCATCTCGATCTGGCGTTGCACCTGCACGAGCACGCGACGCAGACGCTCCTCGACGCTCAGCGTCTCGAGGAAGCCCTGCTTCTCGGGCACGGGGAGATCTATGTAGCCCGCGACGAGATCGGCGAAACGCCCAGGCTCGGTGACTGCTTCGAGCACCTGATGCACGACTTCCTCGGGAAGACCACGCTTCTCGCCGAGCTCGGCGGCGCGCTCGCGCGTTTCCTTCTCCAATGCCTCGAATGCAGCATCGTGTTCATCAACCGGATTCATCTCCTCGGCCGGGATTACTACCGCGCTGAGGAAGCCGTCGGTCATGGTGTACTGAAGTGCCGTGGCGCGCTGTTCTCCCTGAAGGAGAAGCTGCACGCCGCCAAGCCCACGCTGGATCTGCCCGATCCGCGCGATGACACCCATCGAGTAAAGGATGTCGGCCGTGGGCTCGTCGCTGTTGTCGCGCTGGGCCACGGCAAATACGAGCCGGTCGCCCTTGAGGGCTGACTCGATCGCTCGTAGTGTTCCGGGACGTCCCGCCGATATGGGCGAGGTGAGTCCGGGGAACATGACCGTCCCTCTGAGTGGAAGGACGGGAATAGTCTGACGTTGTGCCATGATTGGATTATCGGATTCTTGAGGGAGCGCCAACTGGTACGATTTCAGCTGAATGCCGGATTCTATCGGTTGGCGCAAACCGTGAGCCGCTTCGTGTGTCTAACGCGCATCGGCCCGATACAGCTAGATTGCATATATCGCGCTCCAAGTTCCACGCCAGCACGGCAGGATTCTATATGGTAGCATGCCGGTCTGACGCATGACCGAGTCAGAAAGTCTGCCAAACCGGCCTGACGACGCGCTCCGCGCTCAGTTGGGCAAGGTGTTGGAGGCCAATTACGAGCTGGACCAGGAAATCGGCCGCGGCGGAATGGGCATCGTTTACCGAGCCCGCGACCGCCGGCTCAAGCGTCTGGTCGCCATCAAGCTCCTGCCTCCGGATCTCGCTTATCGCGCAGACATCCGTTCACGCTTCCTGCGCGAAGCCGAGACTTCGGCGCAGCTAAGCCATCCCTCGATCGTTCCCATTTACACGGTGGAGGAAGCCGACAACCTCGTCTTCTTCATCATGGGATACGTGAATGGCGACACCGTTGGACAGCGGCTGCGTCAGCGCGGGCCGATGGATGCGGAGCAGGTGCGTCGTGTGCTGTGCGAGGTTGCCGATGCCCTCGCGTACGCAAACGCCAGAAACGTGGTGCACCGCGACATAAAGCCTGACAACATCCTGCTCGATAGTGATACTGGACGCGCGATGGTGACCGACTTCGGAATTGCGCGCGCGGTCAGCGAAGGCAACGATACGCGGCTCACCACCACCGGCCTCGCGATCGGCACTCCCGCGTACATGTCGCCCGAACAGTGCGCCGGTGATCGCGGAGTGGACGGACGAAGCGACATCTACTCGCTTGGCATTGTAGGGTATCAGATGCTGTCCGGAGATCTTCCGTTCGTCGCATCGAATACGCCCGGCATGTTCGTGAAACATCTCACGGAGCGTCCGCGTCCGATCGGCGAGCGCGTGGCGGGACTTCCCGCCGATCTGAACGCCATAATAATGCGCTGTCTGGCCAAGGAGCCAGCTGACCGGTTCCCGTCGGCGACTGCGCTCGTTGAAGCGCTGAACGGACGCGCGACCGTTGGGCCGACATCGAACTCGCCATACCAGCCACGTCCTTCGGAGCCGGCACCGGCTCCGCGACACCTCACGCCCGCACGTCCCGTGTACGATCCGACGCGTGCCGTGGAAAAGGCAAGATGGGAGGCGCCCCCGGTTCGCGCGTTTCGCAAGAAGCTCGTGAGCTTTCTGGCGATCACGGGATTCGTCTTCGTTCCGCTCGGCCTGTTCGGCGATCACTCGTTCTTCGGAATTGACGTGATCTGGGGTGTGACTGTCGCGTTCGGCTACTCGAAGCTCTGGAACAAGGGTTACGACTGGCGCGACGTATTCCGCCAGCCGCGCGATGCCCTCTTTGCGGATGTCGTCAACGAACGGTTCGACGATGCACGCGCGCTGTTCGATCCGCAGAAGCGTGACGTTGCGCGCGAGCGACTGCGCGAGCGGATGCGTGAAGGACGCGGGCTGATGACACTCGCCCCGTCGCCATCCATTGCATCCGATGGGATGACCCGCGGGCTCACGGGCTTCGATCACGGTGCTTCGGCGGACACCATCATGCGCTTTCCAGCCGTGCAGGAAGCGGCCATGGCGCGATCCGACATTCAGCGGATGATGACCGTTCTACCGGATGAAGAGCGCAAGCTGGTACCCGACGTCGCGTCGTCAGCCGATTCACTGTACGTACGCATCGAGCAGCTCGCCGCGGCGATCGAGAACATGGATCGCGCGAACGTCCCCGGACTGGGCGATGCGATCGAGAGCGAAATCGAGGAGCTCGAGGCACAGGCCAATCCACTCGAGGAGGATGCAAGCGAGGAGCGCGTGAAGCGGCTCGTTCAGCTTCGGCGCCAGCGCGTGTCGCTGCGGGAGATGCGCAATCGCCGCGCTGCGGCCGATTCCAAGCTGAATCGTGCGATCAGTGCGATGCGGCAGTTGAGAATGGATGTCGGCCGCCTTTCGACGGGAACGCGGTCGTACGAATCCGTCACGCAGGTAGCCGATCAGGCAGTCCAGATCGGACACGAAGTCGACGCGGTGCTCTACGCCCAGGACGAGATGGCGAGAGTGCTTCGTCGTGACTCCTGACGGAAACCCGGCAGATCTTCAGGGCGAAGTGGATGTCCGCCGGTAGGAGCGGCGCTCGCGTGTTGCTCGCGCGACATGCACGAATGTCGTTTGCGCCGCTGCTCGTTCCGATGGCGATCACGGCGGCGTTGGCGGCCGGATGTCGCGAATCTTCCCGCACGGACGCCAGAGCCGCCGCAGGTACTGCAGGTGCCACGTCCGCAGCCGCGGCGGGCGCTGCCTCGCAGCGCGCAGCGCGATCCGGCCCTGACTCAGCCGCATCGGGTCCATCGCATTCAGCACATCCGCAATACGTCGCACGGCCGGACACTTTGCGCGGACTGTACGTGAACCGCTGGGCTGCGCTTGGCGATCGGATGTGGGAACTGGTCGGCGTAGCGCGACGCACCGAGGTCAACTCGCTCGTCATTGATGTGAAGGACGATCGCGGGTTTGTGCTTTACAGGTCGCGTGTACCACTCGCTCGCGCGATCGGCGCCGACACGAATCGCCCGATGTCCCCGCGGAGGCTCGCAGCGCTTTTCGATTCCCTTCGTGCGAACAACATCTATCCGATTGCGCGCATCGTGGTCGCCAAGGATCCGCTGCTCGCGAGCACAAGACTGGAATGGGCCATAAAGCGTCGCGCCGACGGGAAACCATGGCTGGACAAGAATGGGCGGCCCTGGCTCGATGCATCGCAACCGGCAGTGTGGCAGTACGCGGTCGATCTTGCGCGCGAGGCGCGCGACGCGGGGTTCAGCGCGGTGCAATTCGATTACGTGCGATTCCCGGACGACCAGCGACTGGCGCGCGAAGCTACTTTCGCTCTCGCGCACGGGCGTCCGCGCGCCCGGATCATACGTGACCAGCTTGGCACCGTCCGCGAAGCGCTCAAGCCGAGCGGCATGCGCATGCAGATAGACGTGTTCGGACTCACGGCAACCGACACCACCGACATGGGGATTGGACAGCGGTGGGAGGATTTCATCGACCGCGCCGACGTCGTGCTTCCAATGACGTATCCGTCCCATTTCGCGCCCGGAACGTACGGGCTCTCAAACCCGAACGCGCATCCGTACGCGACCATCGATCACGCGCTGAAGGATATCAGGGACAGGACCGCTGGCATCGCGAATGCGGCGGAAATCGTACCCTGGTACCAGGATTTCACCCTCGGACCACCTGTTTACGGCGCCAGCCAGGTTCGCGCCCAGATCAAGGCTGGTTATGACAACGGGTTCCATAGCTGGATTCTGTGGAATCCGGGAAGCAAGTACGACACAGCGGCATTCGAGCGACGCTAGGAAACCCGTAAGTTCAAGCAGCACAACAGTTTAGGCCGACACCCCCTAGTATTTGGCGCAAAACGCGCTATAATTGCCGCGCGGGACGACTCGGCCACATCGAGTCCATGACAGCGCCAGTCTGCCGTCACTGGCGGAACGGGATGGTTCCGTTCATGGCACAACCTCCATTTTGCGAGCGCGTATGGCCGAGCAGACGTCGGTTTCACAGGAAAGTGCAACACCGGAGTCAACGGAGCCAACGCTCGAGTTTCCGCTGAACTGGCTGCTCGACCACGCCGCGCCACCGATCAAGTATCGCGCTTACGTGGACGTGGCGAAGCTTCCCGGCGAGCCTGGTATGGAAGCACTCGCGATGGATTCTCCGTTTGCGATGAAGATGGCGGTGACCCAGTCGCTCGACGGAACCTGGAATCAGCACATGCTCACCCTCCCGAAATCGGCAAAGGGTGGCGTCGCCGGTCTGGGAACGATTCCGGCGGTGGAGCGTTTCCTGGAATACGGCTGGCATCGTGACACGCCGCCGCTCGCTCAGGCGCGCCGGCCGCTCTTTCGGCTGCTGTCGGAAGACAGCGATCCGCATTTCCTGTACGAGCTCAAGGGCGGCGCCAAGCGACCGGACATGGCGATTCGTGGGCGACAGATTCTCCGCGAGGCGGCCTCCGCTGCTCTGGCCCATGCGGGTTACGAGTCTGATCCGCGTCTCCGCGGCGCTGCGCGACGTGCGATGGAAAGAATTGACGCCTTCCTGGTTTCCGATCTCGCCGACAAGCCGTGGGTGCGAATCGGGAACAAGCACGTCCTCGCAGAGAACGCTTCGCCGCCCTCGATCTATTCGCTCATGATGGTTGCGCACATGCCAATCTTCAGGAGCGAGCACTACCCCGAGATGGAGCGGCTGTACGCCTATCTCTCCCTGCCGAAGCCGACGCAGGAAGCGGTGCAGATGTTCGGCAAGGACATTGTCACTCAGCCGCAGCTCGTGATGGGAGATCAGCTGCACAACAAGAACGTGGTCGACGCCGACATTCCATTCGCGCTCACCTGGCTCGAGATCATGGCTCGGCTCGGCTTTCTCAAGCGGAATGAGACGTGGCTCAAGATGTTCGAGCGCTTCGTTGATGACTGCGGCCGCGATCGCGTCTGGCGCCCCCACAACAAGAGCGCGATTGTACCTGCGACTACCAATCCGTACGCGTGGCCCAAGTTCCCGCTCGAGGCAAACCTCGAGGAAGAGGGCCGCTGGACCGACGTGACTTTACGCATCGGACTCATCGCACGATTGCTGGGTTGGCAGATCAAGCTCGTCTGAGTCATGGAAGGATCCCGCCGGAAGCGATGTTTCCGGCGGGCGATTCGCGCTTCCGCACCTTCTACCTGCCGCTGGCCGTGCGCGGGCGAACGATCATGGTGCGCGCGGTCGATTGCGGCGACCCCACCGCTTCGACGGTCGCGGTCTGCGTACACGGATGGGCGTGTTCCGTGTATTCCTATCGCTTCCTCATGCCTTTGCTGGCCGACATGGGAATCCGTTCGGTGGCGATTGACCTGCCCGGACACGGACTCTCGGACAAGCCGGATGAAGTCGAGTGGTACTCGCTCGACGCGCAGACCGAGTCCGTGATCGCTGCGATGGACGCCATGCACGTGGATCGCGCGATTCTGGTCGGTCATTCGATGGGCGGACCGATCTGCGCTCGCGCGGCCGTGCTCGCGCCCGACCGGGTGAGCGCGCTCGCGCTCCTCGCCCCTGTGGGATTCGGCACGGAGCCCGAGGTCTGGGTGCTACGCACACTCACCCCTCGGCTCATCGCACCTGCACTCCCCGAGCTGGTGCGCCGATGGATGTTCGCAATGGTCCTGAATCGCGCTTACGGAACGCGATACCGGCCCACGGAACAGGACGTGGATGAATACTGGGCCCCGACCCAGTTTCCCCATTTCATTCACGCCATGTGGGACATTCTCCACATATTCGAGTGGAGCGCTGGCGAAGACTGCGGCTTCGGTGGGATCACGGCGCCAACAGTGATTCTGGACGGGCGCAAGGACAACCTCGTGATCCGGAAATGGGTCCGGCGGTATGCGGAAGCTCTGAAACACGCCAGTATGACCGCCATCGAGGACTGCGGTCACGTGGTCCCCGAGGAGGCGCCGGAGCTCGTCGCCGACGCAATTCGGAGGCTGACCGGTTAGCTTTAGTATCAAAATGAGTTTAGAAGAGACGAAGTTGGAGGAGACCGCCCTCACATTCGCGGACCTCGGCCTCAAAGCCGATGTACTGCACGCGGTCGAGGACGCTGGATACACCCATCCGACGCCAATTCAAGCCCAGGCGATTCCACTCGCGCTGGAGGGCAGGGATCTCATCGGCTTGGCCCAGACGGGAACCGGAAAGACTGCGGCATTCACGCTGCCCATCGTCAATCAATTGCTGGGCGGCCCGAATCGCGTCCGCGCGCTCGTGCTCACGCCGACCCGTGAACTCGCGGTGCAGGTGGACGAGAGCTTCCGGAAGTACGCCATGCATTCAGGAATAAAGGTTCTTGCCGTGTACGGCGGTGTCGCACTCGAGCCACAGACCAAGGCGCTCAAGAAGGGAGTCGATGTCGTCATTGCGACGCCGGGACGTCTGCTCGATCATATCGAAAGGCAGAACGTCGTGTTCGATGACCTCGAAGTGCTGGTTCTGGACGAGGCCGACCGGATGCTGGATATGGGATTCGCGCCGCAGATAAATCGTGTTGTCGCCGAAATTCCGAAGTACCGGCAGACGCTGCTTTTCAGCGCGACCATGCCCCCGGAAGTCGAAGCGCTCGCACGAAAGTATCTGCGCAAGCCGCACGTCGTTCAGGTCGGCCGGCGGTCGATGGCAGCGAGCGGTGTCACGCACGCCGTGTACCCGGTGCCCCGCGTCCGGAAGACGCAGCTCCTTACCGAGCTGCTCAAGGACAAGGCACTCGATTCAGTGCTCATCTTCACGCGTACCAAGCACGGCGCTGACCGGGTCGTTCGCGATCTTCGAACCGCTCAGATCGAGGCCACCGCGATGCACGGTGACAAGACGCAGAAGGAGCGGACGAAGGCTCTCGAGGACTTCAAGTCCGGCAAGATCCGCGTCCTCGTGGCGACCGATGTAGCGCAGCGAGGCCTGGACATTTCCGGCATCACGCACGTGATCAACTTCGATGTCCCGCAGGAGCCAGAGGACTACGTGCACCGCATCGGCCGCACCGGACGTGCAGCGTCCAGCGGAGACGCGTATACGCTCATGTCACCGGACGAGATAGCGATGGTGCGGACGATCGAGCGCGTGATCGGCCAGGAGATCCCGCGAATCTCCGTTCCCGGATACGACTTCGGGACGACTGCGGCGTAGCCTGTCGTCCGGCGCTCACCGCCGGACGCGTCCCAGTCTCGACACAGTAACGGTCTCCGCGGCGCTCCCTCGCGTCACGATGAGTGTGAGGTTGGACACGCCGTACCCCAAGCCGAGCTGCGAGTAGACCACTGGCGACCGCGTCGTGGCATAGCGGACGCCGTGAAGCGCCTTTTCGTTCCTTCTCGCCAGCGTATCGGTCCCGGATCTCATGGTCAGTCGCGCCGGGCCGGTGTCTATGTCAACGCTCACGCGCTGGCCGCGAGCCATGGCCGTGTGGCGGGCAAGCTCGAGCATTGACGCCGCGTCGCCGGCACCGCCGCGTACTGACGCAGCATCAAGAAGGTGGCGGGTTCTCGGCACCGCGATCGCTACGAGGATCGCGATTATCGAGGTTACAAGCAGCAGCTCCACGAGCGTATATCCTCCAGCTGTCGCCCGCCGTTGCTGTCTGATCAGTGCCATTCTCATCAGGTCACTATAGAACACGATTCCGAATTGCGGCGTATCAGTTCCATGAGCGTGACATCAGCCTGTTGTCCCGACGGCTCCACGCGAGCGTAGAGTGGTCGCTGGCGTTAGCTTCCTGTGTGAAGCGCCATGTAAAGCTTCGTGTGCAGCTTGCTGTTCAGCTTCATGTACAGCAAGCGCGTGATTCTGCGCGAATCGATTGTTGCGTCACAGTCTGGCGGAAGTCATGAAGTGGATTGCGTTTCGTAGCAACGCACATGGTGCGAACGCGGTTGCCCGAGCGCGTTCCCCGATCCACGAAATCGCCTTTGGCCGACTGAAAACTGTGAGTTCACGAGAAAGCCAACAGTGAGAATTGCTCTATCTACCGGCGGCGGCGACGCTCCCGGGCTGAACGCTGTAATTCGCGCCGCGGTTCTAGGCGCGCTCGACAGAGGCTGGGACGTCCTCGGTGTCACCAAAGGCTACGCCGGACTGCTTGGTGAAGAGGTGATTCCGCTCACTCGCGAGACTGTGCGCGGCATCGGTCACCTCGGCGGCACCATCCTTCGGACGACCAACCGCGGGAACCCATTCTCCTACCCTCTGATCCAGGGAGATGGCACCTTCGTCACGGTGGATCGGTCGGACGAGCTCATGGCACGAGCGAGGGAGTTGCACATAGACGCTCTCATCGCCATTGGCGGCGACGGATCGCTCGCGATCGCCAAGCAGCTCTCCGACAAGGGAATGAAGGTCGTCGGAGTTCCCAAGACGATCGACAATGACGTGAGCGGGACGGTGACGACGTTCGGATTCGACACCGCGGTGCAGACGGCGCTCGAGGCGATAGACAAGCTGCACACGACCGCGGAATCGCACGATCGCGTCTTCGTGCTCGAAGTGATGGGCCGCGACACGGGTTTCATCGCGCTCCACGCAGGACTTGCCGGGTCGGCCGACGTGATCCTCATTCCCGAGATTCCGTACGACGTGGACCGGGTGTGCGAGAAGATCGTTTCGCGAAGCCTCGCCGGCCGCCATTTCTCGATAGTAGTGATCGCAGAGGGTTGTTTCGCTCAGGGGTCCGCTGCGGGGGTGCTGGGAGCGTCGCTGCCGGGTCAGTCAGTCAGAGTCGGCGGAGTCGCCGAGCAGCTCGCGGCGACTATTCAGGAGCGCACAGGCAAGGAATCTCGCTCGATGGTGCTCGGACACCTCCAGCGCGGAGGCCAGCCGACGGGATACGACCGGCTGCTCGCGACGCGGTTCGGCGGAGCCGCCGTCCGTGCCGTCGCCGACGAGAAATGGGGTCACATGGTCGCACTTCAGTCTCCTCACATCGTGACGATCCCGATCGAGGAGGCGCTGGCGCAGCAGAAGCGCGTGGACCCCTCTCATGACACAGTCCTGACCGCACGCGCCACCGGAGTCTCGTTCGGGGACTGAACGACCGCGAGTCAGGAGCGTAACTAAACAAGCTGTCCCCCGAACGGCGTGGATGGTGAGCGGTCGTCGCTGTACGCAGCCGCTCAAACGCCAGTTTGTAGCCATCCCTGAAAGATCGTGTATATTCAGCAAATGACTCGGAACGGGCTACTAGGCTACGCCTTGGCTGGCATCACGCTGTCGATTGCGATTCCGCTCTCCGCGCGCGCGGCCGCACCTGGTCCGACGCGATTGCAGACGCCGTCCGACACACTCGCGAAGGTCGAAAAGGCCCGAAGTGAGAAAGTCGCGCCTGCCGCCAGGAAGAAGCTCAAACCTCACGCGACGCCCACCACCAGCTCGACGAAACCGGACTTCGTTCCCGATCAGCCTTGGGAGACGGATTTCTACGTGGACAACGACATCTCCGGACGTCACGCGATCCAGCTGGCGATCGCAACGTTTCCCAGTCGCCGCTAAAGCTTCAGGGCAGACAGTGAGAAAGGACCCGCGAGGGTCCTTTTTTGTATCTGCCCACTGCGCCAATCATCATGGCCGTCACCGCGCTCGGCGGCCTTCCTGATATCTTGGAAGTAGTGACGACACCACGCGCGGTCCAGGACCGCTACCTGCCGGTGGACCGCGAAGCATTCGTGTCCGCAGAGCCGCCGAACGGACGAATCATCGTGATCGCCCCGACCCGCGCGGCTTGCGAAACGATCGAGCTTGCGATCGGGTTGCATCTCGATACGGTGCTTCAGCGCGAACATGGCGATGACATCCAGCGCCTCGCCGCGAGCGGAGCAGGATTCGGTATCGTCGCGGGAACCGGCACCGGAAAGACGCTCGCGATCCGCCCTATCGCGGAAACGATTCTCGGTACGAAATCACTCCGCGTGGGCGTAGTGAACCGTGAACGCGAAGCGACGCCAGAGACGCCGAGCTGGAATGTTATCATCGTCACGACCGGCATCGCGCGGCGCTGGTTTCAGGACAACGACATCACCGCCGCAGACACGCTCATCGTCGACGAGATCCACCAGACATCAGCCGAGCTGGAGCTGTGTCTCGCGCTTGGCAAGCGTGTCGGATGCCGTTATATCTGGCTCTCCGCGACGGTCGATCCTTCGTTCTACGCCGCCTATCTGAATTCCGATTCGGTGATCGAGAGCAGCGCGTTTGATCCGGCCAAGGCGGCAACGGTCAAGGTCATCAATCGTGAACCGCTCGCGTTCCTGGACGACAAGTTTCTGCGCGACGTGCTCCGCGAGAAACGTGGCGTCGGTGTTTTTCTTCCCACGCGCGCTGGAGTCGAGCAGGTCGCAGAGACGGTGCGCTCGATTCTCCCGCGAATCAACACCGCTTTCTACCACGGCGGCGAGCCGATCCGGGTGATCCGGCCCTTTCTGGAAGGGACGGAGAAGAAACCCTACGTGCTCTCGATGACGGCGGCGGGTCAGAGCGCGCTGAACGTGCGCGGACTGGATACAGTCGTCATCGACGATACGCGCTTCACCAACATCATCGAGCGCGGCAAGAACGTGCTCAGCAAGCTGCATCTCGGGAGCAACGAGATTCTGCAGATGGCCGGCCGCGTGCACGGTCGCGTCGATGGTGGACGCGTGTTCATTCTGAGCGACAGGATGATCGACTTCAAGTCGCTGGTTCCGACAGCCCCCGAATTCCAGTTGGCCGGTGATTCGGAGCGTGTGGCGCTGACATGTGCGGCGCTCGGAGTGCGCGCCGATGATCTCGATCTCCCCGTTCCTCTCGATCGCGTTTCATACCGTAAAGCACTCGCTATGCTCGATGATCGCGGTGTCGTCGAGAACGGAAAACTCACGACGTACGGGAAGGCAGTGGAGG
>JALYYT010000382.1 GCA_030946285.1 Gemmatimonadota bacterium | reverse complement strand
TTTCACCCAGACCATCCACATTCCTGATCGAGGCAGGCGGGCGAAACTCGCGCCGAAAATTCCCACCGCGATCAGTACCGCACACATGCCGATCGAGAAGACGAAGAGATAGACGAATCCAAGCACGGCGCTCTTCGTGACCGCGACCCACGTCAGAACGGCCGCGAGTACCGGCGCCGAACAGGGAGCCGCGACCAGACCCGACGCGCAACCCATGACGAACGCCCCGCCTAGTGACGTGACTGATTTCGTGCGACCACCCATGAGAAACGAGGGAATCCGGACCGGCACGGCGTCGAGCATCCAGAGGCCGAACAGGAGGAGCAGATTCCCGGTGAGCATCGCGGCCCAGGGACTCGCGCTCACCGTACCGAACAGCGTTCGCGTCATCCCGGCGAGCAAGCCGAGCAGCGCATAGACCAGCGACAATCCGAGTACGTAGAGGAGCGTGAGCGCCACACCCCTGCGCGCGCTCCGTCCGACCGATTGCCCGCCGACGATCGCGGCCGTGATCGGGATCATCGGATAGATGCACGGCGTGAGGCTCGTCAGAACGCCGGTGAAAAACAGAATCGGAATGGCGGTCGCTGGACTCTCCGACAACCGCGCACCTATCTGCGAAAGATCCATCGACGCCAGCAAAACGTTATCGAGTTGACGCTATTCCGACTTCGCCTTCGTCACGGCGCTCGTAAGCCAGTCGTAGGCGTGCTGGTCGAGCGCGCCGAACTTGAGATTTTCGTCGGCGATGCGTCCGTCCTTGCCGATCACGAAGACCGTGCGGCTCGCGTACGGACGACCAGCCATCATGGAGCTGTAGGCAGTCGCGATCCTTCCGCCTTCGTCGCTCACGAGCGAGAACGGGAACTTCGCTTCCTTCGCCCAGCTCACGTGTGATCCGAGACTGTCCTCGGAAATCGGCAGGACTACGACGTCAGGACCGAAGATCTGCGAATATTCGTCACGAAACTTGTTGAGCTCGTGCGTGCAACCGCCGGAGCGGTCTGCCGGATAGAACGCGAGCACCACCACGTGGCCACGCAGCTTGCTCAGACTTATCGTCTGGCTCGCCGACTGATCGGCTCCCTGAGCGGTGAAGTCAGGCGCGATCGCTCCGATTGCCGGTGCGGTTGATTGAGCCGGCATCGCCGTGGCGGTCATCGTCTGCGCGCTGAGTGATAGCGGTGCGCAGACTGCGGCCAGCGCAACAACCTTCATGATGTTCGACATTCGTCGTTCCCGATTGAGTGTGATGATGGTCCTGCGCACCCGCGAAGTACCGGTCCGCCTGTATCTACGTTCTACAGGGCTCGCCGGATCGCAGTATCGAGATCCTGCTTGTCGCCGACCCCGGTGTAAATGACCTTCCCGTTCTTTCCAACGATCACGACAAAGGATGTGGCGGCGACATCGTATGCAGAGGTCGCCTTCCCGCTTGCGTCGTAGTAAATGGGGTACGCCAGCCCTCGATCCTTCACGTGTCTCGCGACGCGCGACGGCGACTGGTTGACGTTGACGGCGATCGCCGCGAATTGCACCCGGTTACCGTACTTTGCGTAGACGCTCTTCATACTCGGCTCGAGTCGCTCGCAGAACTCGCACCACGTCGCCCAGAACTCCAGCACCATCGGCTTGCCGATGGTGGGCGTGAGCGTCACGCTCCGGCCCGATGCGTCGGTCACGACAACGCTCGGCGCTACGCTTCCGATTGCGATTCCCTCGTCAGACTGCGCGAAAGCGGATTGCGGCGCCAACATCAACACCGCGGTGAACGCGACCCCGCGCCAGAAACGAAACGAGAAACGAAACGAGAAACGAAATGAGCTACTCCGGATCAACTCGCCCATGATGAAAGCCGTGCTCCTAAGAATGAAAGACGAGCGCCGTTGTCGCGATCAGGAGACAACGGCGCTCAGGTGACAAGATGCCGACTCTAGCGAATCCGGCGTTTCGCGAACACCGGCGGCTTGAACTCCGCCGGGTCCAGTTTCGGATTGATCTCCACATTATCTACCAGTGTCGTCTGCGGCGGGGTCCCGTTCGTCGTGGTCTCCACCTTCACCGGGAACTGCAGTCCGCCAAAATCCTTGTATGCCCTGAAATGAGTCGTGAAGGTGAGCATCTGACCATTGATCAGACGCGTTCCCTCCCAGACTACAGGGAGACCCGTTGCCGAATCCAGGTAGTAGTAATCCACATAACCACCACCGCCGTTCAGCACGACCTGGACCTTGAAGGTGTTCTTCAGATCCATCATCCCGCGCCCCACAAGCGTCACCTTGTTCCTGCCATCCTCAGCGTGAACCAGCGGTCCGTCGAAGTCGGCCTCGATCGCGAAATTGCGCGTGTCGAGCGGCGACATTATCTGCACACCACCAGTGTCCGCCATGAGTGCCTGCCAGGCCTTGCTGCCATCATAACCACGTGCGTAGTGCGCACCGTTCACAACCATGTCCATGCGCAGAAGTGCGGGCCGAGACTGGTCAATCGTGACCGTACCGCTCACCTGGCCAATCGTGATGTGCGCGTGAGTGCGCAATGTCTGCGCCGCGGCAATCTTCGCCTTCCCCCCGCGCGCCGACACGTACTTGGCGAGGACCGACTCGAGTGACTGCGCGTGCGCAACACCTATCGGCGAAAGCAGGACCGCGGCGAACGTGAGCGCGTGCTTTATGCGCATGAAGTTTTTCTCGCTGTGACAGGACATGCCGGTGGATTGAATGTGCACCATCCGGCGGACCATTGAAGATGCTGCCCAGTCGCGCTTCCGGCCAGAACCCGCGACTGACCCGCAAAGCCCATCGGACGCCGGCTCTGCTACTTCAATCCGGAAATAAGGTTCCCGATGCGTCCGGCGTAAGCTCGTGGTCGTCGCACGGGTAGCATGGCCCTTTCTCATCGGGCGAATCCGGCGGAACGTGTATCTCCGTTCGAACGCTCAGCGGCTCCGATTCCTCGGCGTGACCCGCCCGGACGACCGTTCCGAGCTGATCGACCCGTTGGGCGATCGCCTCGGCCTTCTCCGCGTCCGGGGTGGTCAGAAGTATATGGAAGCGGTCGCGGCCTTCCGATGCGATCAGGTCGGAGGTCCGGAGCTCCTGGCATAGTCGCCACATGAGCGCCTTTCGAGACCTCGCACCGCCCCCGCTCACAGCCACCCGGATGACCCGCACCATAGTCCTGCGCCGGCGCGCCCGCCGCTCCTCCCAGGCCTGAATCATACGGAAGTATGGATAATTCGGCAGTCCCGTTGCCACGTCGGTCAGCGCTCGCCCCAGGAACGTATCCACCCTTCCAGCCCCCTTGCTGTGAGTATTCAACCCCTGCTCTATTGCACAAACCGGGCACGGCCGGCGCGTTCTGGCACACTCGGTCCAATTGACACGATTCTTCCATCTTAGAACGATCGTTCCAGTGAACATTTCTCATAATCGCTCTTAAGGTATTGGCTCTTCGGAACGTCAAAGGTGTAATACGGATGTAGCTTTCCACCTCATGATTCACGGAGGATGTGTGAAGACTGGACGTATCGCTCTCATGACGGCTTTCTCGCTGGCATCGGCTGGAGCGATGTTCGCGTGCAGCAAGCCCGCGGCGCCCTCGAGCGATCTCAGTCGCGACCTGGAAGCCGCTTCCTCGACGCCATCGCTCACGCTTGCGCCTACTTCCGGCAGTCGCGATGTCGTTTCTGCGGAGGAGCAGTCGCCGAATGCCCGTAAGGCGCCGGCTCCATCGCGCCGTCAACCGGTTTCGCGCGCGGCGGCGGTGACACCGCCCCCAGCGCAGGTTGCGACCCGCGCTGCAGCTCCGCCCACCGCCACTGTTGCGACGGCTCCACAGGAGCCTGCCCCGGTGAACGACAATGCAGCTCAGTCACGCCGCCCAATGCCGGTACAGCAGCAGCACCACGGACGCTACAAGACGGAAGCCGAAGTATTCCGCGACGCGCCGTTCCCGATCACTCCGTGATGCGGTGACATGAAGTGATGCCGGTGCAGCCGCCGGTGTGAAGAAAGCACGAAAACGAAAAAACCGCGCACCCACTCTTCAGAGATCGCCTCTGAGCGTGTGTGCGCGGTTCATTTCATCCAGAAGGATTGGAGTCGTTTTCTGGATCAGGTACTTCAAGTCGGTCCGTTGTGTGGACTGCATCGCTGCAATCAGGCGGTGGAGCATCGCTCGCGAGCGACGCTCCACTCCGTCCAGGTACTACCGATCGACGTCGCGCCCGGTGGGAGCGACTACTTCATCTTCCCCTGGATCTTGGTGATTCGGTCCAGGTGACTCTGAACCTTCGGTTCAGCTGACGTAAGCGCTGCCTTGAGATCCGCGTTCTGAGCTGCGCCCTCGGCATTCTTGATCATTGCCAGCACATACTGATGGCCGGCGACCTGTGCATTCACGTATGCGGAGTCGAACGTCGCACCCTTCGGCGTGGAGCTCAGCGTCGCAGCCGTCGACTTGTTCATTGCCACTATCGAATCCGCAGCAGCCATGTCAGGCGTGATGTTGAGCTTCTTCGCGAGCGCATCGCCGTCGTTCAGCATCTTGGTGTGCGCCGCGACCATGTCGTGGGCGAACGATTTCACGGCCGGATTCGTTGCCTTCATCGCAGCCATCTTTCCGGCGTCGATCTCGCCCTGATTCGCGGCGTGAAGCATCGCGAAGATTCCGGCGTCCGTCATCGCCGGAGCAGGTGATGTGGACGGTGACGCGTTCATCGATGTGCTGGAACCCATCCCTGCCTTCATGGACGTGTCCGTTGCGGCCATGGATGAGTCTGCCGCGTTGTCGCTCTTCTTGCATGCTCCGAGCACTGTCACTGCGCCAAGCGCGAGTGCAAATGCTGTCTGCCTGGTACCACGCAACATGATTGCCACCTCTTCGGGGTTTGCCGTTGTGCTGCTCTGCAGTTGCCTGCGCCCCGAAGAGGGGGCAAAATCCGTGCTAAAGGTCGTGTCCGCTGCGGCCTTACGACGCCTTTTGCGTGAGTTGAATGTCCAGGTTCACCTTTATCGCGTTCGATACCAATACGCCGCCAGCCTCGATCGCCTGATTCCACGTCAGTCCGAAGTCGCGGCGATCAAGGGTGAAGGTTGAGCTGAAACCGGCCCGTGTTCCACCCCACGGATCGCCGCCCGTGCCCTCGCTGGTGACGTCGAATTCGATCGCTTTCGTGACGCCGTGCATCCTAAGGTCTCCAGTGACATGAAATTCGTCGGGGGACTTTGATCTGATCCCCGTGCTGACGAACGTGAGCTGCGGGTACTTCTCGACGTCGAAGAAGTCAGCCGAACGCAGATGCGTGTCCCGGGCGGCTTCGTGCGTATCAATGCTGGCAGCGCCGATCTGTACCTCGACTCGCGATCCTTCCGGCGTCCCGTCGCTGACGACGGTCCCCGTAATATCCGAAAACCGGCCGCGCACCTTCGAGATCATGAGATGGGTGACGGCGAATTCGACCCCGGAGTGGACCGGATCGATCTGCCAGCTGCCGGTAAGCGGGCGCGGAGACGACGGAGTGAGGACTTCTGCTGGTGCGGACATTGGCGGTGACCTTGGGATGAATGGGTGGCGTAGTGGTAACTTTTAATAAGTGACTTATTAGGTACAAGTAACTATATCTAGATAACTTACTATTGTCAATCCACCCACTGGAAGGTATTTACACATCATGGGCCAGGGTTTCATTTGTCCGCGGTATCACAAGGCCGTCGAGTTGATCGGGCGCCGGTGGACTGGCGCCATCATCAGCGCGATGCTGACCGGAGGCACCAGATACCACGAGCTTCGTGACGCGGTCCCCGAAATAAGCGATCGTATGCTCGCCGAGCGGCTGCGGGAACTGGAGAGTGAGGGAGTCATACTTCGACATGTCTTTCCGACCACTCCCGTGCGCATAGAGTACGAGCTCACGGAAAAGGGCCGCGCTCTCGAAGCCGCTATCGCCGCGATAGGCAAATGGGCGGAGCAATGGGTGGACGCTGAATCGCTCGCAACCGCGGCAGCGAGCGAGCACTAGCGGTTCATATGTCGCGGTGATCGCGTCACTGCTGATGATGCACGTCACGCTCGTCGGATCGCTTTACCTTGCGTCGCGGGATTCGGTGATCAGACTCGAGAACGTGAACGCAACGCCGCCTGCATGAATACGAGCGCGGCGGCGCGGATGATTTGGAAAGCCGAACGGCCTAGGGGTGCGGAAGCCTGGGACCCGGCAGACTCACGAGCACACCAGTAATCACCAGAACGATCGCGGCGAAGAAAAGCTCGCGCGTCGCGCTGGTCCTGAGCTCATGGGCCGCAGCTTCAGTACCAAGGCGGGGACGCATGCGTCGCCAGTTCCATGCGCCGAGCAGTGCCACTATTGCTACGAAGACGAGCTTGATGTCGAGGGCGTAGCCGTACGAAGTAGTCCATAGCGCCGCGACGAACTTCAAATGCCGCCACGCCGTGGTCACTCCTGTAACTAGCAGGAGCAGCACTGATCCGATTGCGAGGTCGGAAAAGCTTCCGACCATATCGGCTACGAGTGATCCACGTTCTTCGGTCGTCGCAGGAGACCGAAGTATCGCCGGCAGTCCCACCACCACCACGACGAACAGTGTTCCAATCCACAGCGAGGCGGCGACTTCGTGCAGCGGATTCACAAGCGATGCCCATTTGCCCGATGTGATGTTCCGTAGCGCGAACACGATTCCGGCAACGGCGGCGAGTACCCACGCACTTCGCACACGCCTCATCGCAACGGCGAAAAGCACGAGGAAGCAGAGGGCGTAGAGCAGCGAGGTCAGGGTCCTGCCGCCGCCGGCATTGAATGCGTCCATGAACGGAATGGCCTTGTCGGCCGCCCGCGCCGACGTGGCGAGCACGAGGTTGAGCAGCATGAAGATGGCGCCAGCGATGCCGATCTGCGCGGCGCCGGTCCCGGCGCGCTCGACAGCCATCGCTGCATTCGCGTCGCCCGACACGATTGAAGGATGGCGGCTCGCTGTACGCCGGAGAACGAACCAGAAGAAGCCAAGCGCGCCGAATATTCCGAAGTACGCGAGAAATCCAGTGTACTCCCGGATCAGCCCGGAGGCCGTTATTTGCTCCTCGGCGGCCTGGAGAAGTGCATGTATGGGGATCATGCCTGAACCTACGTCACAGGGTATGCCGACGTTGCGGCCTGTCGCGCAGCCTGTCGCGCAGCCTGTCGCGCGGCGTCCGCGCGTCGTATCGTTTGGATACGGGAGGAGCGACCACAGGCCTCCGAATGCATGACTGTACCTTTGCTGGGAGATCATTACATGAGAGCGACTACCGTGGTAGCGGCGACCAGCCTGTGCTCGTCCGCGCTTTGCGCGTGCGCGAGCAGCGGTTCGAATGGCGTCGGCGCGGTCGGCGGCGGTGACGATCAGGCCAACGTCAGACGCGTCGTCATTGGGAACGTCTCGGTGCAGGCGAACGGAGATGCCCCGGTGAGTGCCGGCTGGC
>JALYYT010000379.1 GCA_030946285.1 Gemmatimonadota bacterium | reverse complement strand
GCGCAGCTCGATCACGATGCCACCGAGCTCGCGCGCAGGCTGGCATCCGCCGGCGTCGGCGAGGGTGATCGCGTGGCGATGCTGCAGCATAACAGCGCGTGGGCAGCGCTGCTGATTCATGCAGTGATGCGGCTCGGAGCCACTCTGATGCCAGTCAATCTCAGACTCACCCCAAGCGAGATCGCGTGGCAGCTCTGTGACTGCGATGCGCGCCTGCTCGTGGTGGATGATCCCACCGCGTCACTCGGCGAATCCGTGCGTGAGATCGTCCCGGGAATTCGTATCGCGAGCACGAGCGCGGTACCGGGGAACCCTGACGAGTCGCTGCAGGGATTCCCGCAAGCCGACGTGGCTTTGCGCAGTTACCACGACACATCGTCGGTACTTGCAATCGTTTACACATCAGGCACGACGGGTCAGCCAAAAGGTGCGATGCTCACCGTTGGCAACTTCTGGTGGAGCGCATTGGGCTCGGCGCTCAACATCGGAAACGATCCGCGCGACCGCTGGCTGGCATGCCTGCCGCTCTTTCACGTAGGCGGCCTCTCGATCGTGCTGCGAGCTGCGATATACGGAATCGCGATAGTCGTACACGACGGCTTCGACGCAGACGCCGTGAACGCTGCAATTGACAACGATGATGTCACCGTCGTTTCCGTAGTAGCGGTAATGCTCCAGCGCATGCTCGAAGCGCACGGCGGCCAGCCGTATCCCGATACGCTTCGATGCGTCCTGCTGGGCGGCGGTCCCGCACCGCTGCCGTTGCTCGAGCGGTGTGCTGACCTGCGAATTCCGGTCGCGCAGACATACGGCCTCACCGAGACCACGTCGCAACTCGCGACACTCGCTCCAGCGGACGCGCTGCGAAAGATCGGATCCGCCGGTCGCCCGTTGTATCCGAATCTGATTCGAATCGCCGCCGATGGACGCGATGCGGCGCCTGGAGAGGCAGGCGAAATACTAGTTCGTGGACCCGTCGTCATGGCTGGCTACGTCGGTCAGGCCGAGGCCACGGCGCATGCGGTCGTTGACGGATGGCTTCACACGGGCGACGCCGGCTCGCTCGACGACGACGGCTTTCTGTATGTTCTTGATCGGCGCAACGATCTCATCATCACCGGTGGCGAGAACGTGTATCCTGCGGAAGTCGAATCGGCGCTGCTCTCGCATCCGTCCGTGGTCGAGGCAGGAGTCGTCGCCGTTTCCGACGCCACGTGGGGCCAGTCCGTAGCCGCGTTCGTACGCGTATCCGACATCGAGGCAACCGAGTCAGCGGAACTCGAACGATCACTCCGAACTCACCTTGAAGGCGTTCTCGCAGTGTTCAAGCGGCCGCGGAGATACTTCGTGGTCGGAGAGCCTTTGCCGCGCACTGCTTCAGGAAAGCTGAGACGAAGTGACCTCAGGGCCATGGTCCGACCCGAACCGCCGCAGGCCGCCGAAACCACGCCAACTCGCTAACTTGCGAGGCTACACCTTCGCCGCCAGACAGCCGGCGCCGAGCCTGGACCAGTACCGCTCAACCTCTGATGAACGACGCCCCGAACGAAGCCCCAAACGACGCCCCGAACGACAATCCCGACGGCACGACCCTGACAGCCCGGCTGCGCGCCGCCGCCGAGCTTCTCGAGTCCATTGTGAACGATCGCGCACTCCTCGCCGGCATTCCCGAGGAGGAGCGCACCCGGTTGCTCGAAGCGGCGGGGCGGGTGTCGCGTCCGGACGCAGTCGATCGCCGGCGGCTCGTTCAGGCGACCAAGCGCGAGCGCAGGGTCGCCAAGGCAAATCGCTCCGAGAACATTCTTTCGAGCACCGGCATAAGGAAACTTCGTCGCGAAACGGTCTTCATGACGCCGAACGTCTTTCCGCCCCGCGATTTCGAGCAGCATGAAGTCGCATCGGATCCCGACTTCCGCGAAGCGGTGGAACCGCAGAATTGCTACATCTGCAAGCAGGATTTCACGCAGCTGCATCACTTCTACGATCAACTGTGCCCGTCATGCGCCGCCTTCAACTTCGCGAAGCGCACTGAAACCGCCGATCTTCGCGGCAAGGTTGCCCTGCTCACCGGTGGGCGAGTCAAGATCGGTTATCAGGCGGGCATCAAGCTGCTTCGCGCTGGTGCGGATTTGATAGTCACCACCCGATTCCCGCGTGATTCTGTTGCACGCTACGCGGAGGAAGCGGATTTCGAGCAGTGGTCCGACAGGCTCACCATCTATGGACTGGACCTGCGCCACACGCCGAGCGTCGAAGCGTTCTGCGCGGAGATGCTCGCGACGCGCGACCGGCTTGATTTCATAGTCAACAATGCATGCCAGACAGTGCGGCGACCGCCAGCGTTCTACGAGCACATGATGGAAGCGGAGAAGGCGTCGCTGCGTACGCTCCCCGCGGAATCACGGAAGCTGCTCGGCGACTACGAAGGACTTCGCGGCTACCATATGCTGCCCGAGGCCGAACCGGGCACCATCACGCCGGCTGCCCTGAGCGCCGGGATCACCGATGTCGCCGGAATCACGCACGCGGCGGAACTGACCCAGGTTTCGCTGCTTCCCGACGAAGTAGCCGCGCAGAGGGCGCTGTTCCCGCAAGGCAAGCTCGATCAGGACCTGCAGCAGGTGGATCTTCGCGACCGCAACTCGTGGCGCATGCTCATGGCGGACGTTCCCTCGGTCGAGCTGCTCGAAGTTCATCTGGTGAACGCGGTCGCGCCATTCATCATCAATGCGCGCCTCAAGCCACTGATGATGCGCACGTCCAATCGTGACAAGCATATCGTGAACGTATCGGCGGTCGAAGGCCAGTTCTACCGAACGTTCAAGACGACGCGGCATCCGCATACCAACATGGCCAAGGCCGCTCTCAACATGATGACGCGAACATCGGCTGCGGATTACCGCGCCGATGGTATTCACATGAACAGCGTGGACACCGGCTGGGTCACCGACGAAGATCCGGCGGAGATCGCCGCTCGCAAGATTGCGGAGCACCGGTTTCATCCGCCTCTCGACATCGTTGACGGGGCTGCGCGCATCGTCGACCCGATAATCACCGGTGCGAACACGGGCGATCACTTGTGGGGCAAATTCCTCAAGGACTACGTCCCGACCGACTGGTAGCGGGAACGATCAGCTCGGGGCTCGCGGTGACGGGTCGCTCGCACCGCGATCGAGTGCGCTCGCCAGCATTTTCGTGAGCTCCGCCAGCTCCCCGCGAATCGCCTGAATCTCCTCCTCCGCTGTTCTGTTGACCTTGAGATCCGCCTCTGCACGCTTGTCGGCAGCTCGCGACTGAATGTTCTGCCCGACCATGATCAACGGCATCAGGAATAGCTGAATCATGTTGGACAGAAAGAGCCAGAGAACGAATCCTGGAAACGGATCGAAGCGTGCGGAGCGCGGCCCGAGCGCGTTCCACGCAAGCCAGACTGCGGTCCACGCGAAGATCGCGAAGAAGAACCAGATAGTTCCGACAGCATTGGTGATGAGCAGGGCGAACCGCTCCAGCGGCTTCGTTCGCTCACGCCGCGTCGTCGCTGGATCGTCTGCTGGTGCCGTCTCGGCGCCGCGGGGGGCCTGGTTGGGGTCCATGCCGGTACCGAATGCAATGAGCCGGCCATTCGGAAACGGCGTTTGCCCGGGTCGGAGACGCGAAACGCCGCGGTTGCGGCAGTTACCCCAGGAGCAAGCACAATTCCGGCCGCATCCGTGAACTCGATCGCGTTTCCGATCAGATTAACGAGAATCTGCAGCCGTTTGGTTCAGTATCTTGAACAAATGTACAAACGAAAATTAGCCCGAATCTTTCCCGCTGAACACACCCGCGGGGGATGCGACCCACCGGGCTCCCGGTATCTTCACTCAACCCTCCGACCGGGACCCTCAGCAATGTCCGCTGCATTCATCCGTCGCGCCTGCACTGCCGCCTGCACAGCCGCCAGTTTCGCCATTTCGCTGGCTGGCACGAGCGCCCGTACCGCTCAGGCGCAGAATCCGACACTTCCCTCCGAGACACCCGCGACGTTCGTCCCCGTGACGAGCTCGTTCGACTACGTGCGCCGAAACGTCATGATTCCAATGCGCGATGGCGTTCGGCTGCATGCGGTGATTCTCGTGCCGAAGGGCGCGCACCGCGCTCCGATTCTGATGACGCGCACCCCCTACGACGCAAGCGCGACGACCACCTACGCGCAGAGTTCGCACCTGGCGTCCAATCTCAACGGCTACGACAACGCTCAGGACGTGATCATGCCTGGCGGCTACATCCGGGTGGTCGAGGATGTGCGCGGCAAGTACGGCTCTGAAGGCGACTTCGTGATGAACCGTCCGCTGATCGGCCCGCTGAATCCCACAAAAGTCGATGAATCAACCGACACATACGACACCATCGACTGGCTCGTGAAGAACATTCCCGAGACCAACGGCAAGGTCGGCGTTCTGGGGATTTCGTACGACGGATTCGAACCGCTCATGGCTCTGGTGAATCCGCATCCCGCGCTCAAGGTCTCGGTCCCCATGAATCCCATGGTGGACGGATGGATGGGTGACGACTGGTTCCACAACGGTGCGTTCCGCCAGCAGAACATCCCGTACGTTCTGGAACAGGAAGCGACTCGCGACAATTCGGCGAAGTGGTGGACCAACAGCTTCGACGACTACGATCTGTACATGAAGGCGGGATCCGCTGGCGAGATCGCTCGCCAGCACGGCGTCGAGCAGGTCGGCTTCTGGAATCGCATACTCGAGCACCCGAGCTACGACTCGTGGTGGAGCCAGCAGGCAATGGACAGGGTGCTGGCCGCGCAGCCGTTGAAAGTACCCGTGATGATCGTACACAGCCTCTGGGATCAGGAAGACATCTACGGTGCCATCGCAGTCTACAAGGCACTCGCGCCCAAGGATGTGAATCACGACAAGGTCTTCCTCGTAATGGGGCCGTGGCATCACGGACAGGAAATCGAGGACGGCAGCTCGCTCGGTGTGATCAAGTTCAACAGCAACACGTCGCTTTACTTCCAGCAGCAGATACTCGGCCCATTCCTCGCGCACTACCTCATGGACGCCGCGCCGGCCGATGATGTCGCGCCAGTCAACGCATTCGAAACAGGAACGAACCGCTGGGAACGCCTCGCGTCCTGGCCCTCCGGCTGCGCCAGCGGCTGTACGATCACGCCGACACCCTTCTATCTCCAGCCCGGATCCCACGCGTCATTCTCGGCGCCTGCAGCCGGTGGAAGCGGATTCGACGAGTACATCTCCGATCCGTCCAAACCCGTTCCCTTTCGCGCGCGACCAAGCCAGCCGATCGGCTACGATCCGCCACTCACGTGGGTCCAGTGGCTCGTCGACGACCAGCGCGAAGCTTCGGGAAGAACCGACGTCGTTTCGTATCAGTCCGACGTACTGACGCAGCCAGTGAAAATAAGCGGGCAGCCAATTGCGAACCTGATAGCATCCACCACCGGAACGGACGCCGATTGGGTGGTAAAGGTGATAGACGTCTATCCCGATGAAGTGGGCGGTGACCCGAAGATGGGCGGCTACCAGCTCCCGGTTTCGATGGACATCTTTCGCGGCCGATATCGCGAGAGCCTCTCAACACCAAAAGCGATAACGCCCGGCAAGCCCCTGCTCTACAAGTTCAATCTCCCAACAGCGAACCACGTCTTCCTGCCAGGCCACCGCATAATGGTGCAGGTGCAGTCGAGCTGGTTCCCGCTGTACGACCGCAACCCGCAGACATTCGTGCCGAACATCTTCTGGGCAAAGCCGGGAGACTACAGGAAGGCGGAACAGCGCATATTCCACGAGCCAGGTAACGCAAGCTTCGTGGAACTGCCGATCGTGAAGTCATGATGATGAATAAAGTCGTCGTCCTCGCCGAAGGCGTGGACCCACGGCGCGTCAATCGAATTCTGACCGTCACGCAGCAGGCGTATTGATCGTCGTCCTCGCCGAAGGCGTGGACCCACGGCGCGTCGCTTAAATACTCACCGTCGCGTTGCAGGCGTCCCACTCCCGCACCGTAAATCAGCGACGGCGTGGAATACTCATTTCGTATTCCACGCCGTCGCCATGCTCGATCTGCTTCGTGATCGCGCCTACTTCGTGCTGATGAATACCTCTCCACCGATCGCATCCGGCGGCGTGACGCGCACACCCGCAAGATTTTCTCGCACCCATTGCGACGCACGACGCGTGCTTTCGTCCGCGCCAGCGCGATCGTTGCAGACCGTCACCGTCGCGAGCGCTTCGCCATCGCGAACTGCATAGTACGCGACGAATCCGGGTACGTCGCTCATCACCTTCGTCACCTCGTCCTTCCGTGCCGAGAGCTCGCTGATCAGCTTTGCCACACCACTGTACCGCCGAATGACTGCATACATGCCATGACTCCGTTGCTGCGGGTGGTAAGACCGGGGCAGGCCTCGTGTAATTATACCGACGTTTGCAGTCGGCGAAGCGGAAACAGGCGAGTTTGACTTGTCCCAATCGACCGTAGCTTGGCGCATGGCAAAAACGGTCGAGTCCGGACGGTCGATTATGGCGCGGATGTGACAACTCGTTGCATGGATGCAACACTTCACCCTGTCGCGTCCGGGTCAACCCCAATGCATCAAAAACGCAAGTCGTTGCAGCCAAAGCAGTTGTCCTCACCGGCACGGCATTCAAGGATACGGCACGTACAGTGCTACCTGCACCGCCAAATGACATATCGAATTGTATCCATAGTCGCGCGCGGCTTGAGTGCCACCGGGTTGGCGCTTGCCGTCGCTACAGTCTGCGCCCCGACCGCAAGCGCGCAGTTTTCGAACGCTTGCGGTGGTACCACGTTCTTCACCTGTGTGACAC
>JALYYT010000363.1 GCA_030946285.1 Gemmatimonadota bacterium | reverse complement strand
GTGAAGTACGCGACTGCCCCGACAAGGGCTATGAGTACCAGTAGCCCTGCAAGAATCAGCGGCAACGGTCGTTGCCGGATGCGCGCCACAGGCCTGACCACTGGCTCCGTAGCGAGAGGCTCGACCGGTTTGCCCGCTGGGCGCGGAGGGACCGCCCCGGCAGCAGTCGCTGCCGCAGCAGCGCCCGGAGTGGAACCACCAGGCGCGAACGTCGAAGCCGAAGGCGCCGTGTTAGTCGTCTGCGTTGACGAGCTCGACGTGTCGTTCACGATGCGCACGAGTTCGTTGTAGCCCGCACGGGCAAATCCGACATCCGTGAGCGTCGGCTTGTATGCGACGTCCTCCGAGCGGCTCGTCGCGTCCCAGAAGCTCGCCAGGGAGTTGGCCTGCTCGAGATCGATCGTCCCCCTCTGGCGCAGCTCCCGAACCAGAGCCTGACCCGAGAGCGACGACCCGCCGAGCAGTGAGCGCATGGCTGACTCGCCACTGGCCCACAGCTCGATGATGTCGGCAGCTGCGTCCTCGGGTCCCCGGATCTGGTCCAGACGGCCGTAAACCGGTCGGCCTTCGTTCAGCGCCGCCTGAGCGGACGCTCGGTCGCCGGGCGTCACCTGTCTATGCGGAGCAGTCCCGCCGTGGCGCTTCCCTTGATGAAGCTCTCCGGATCGCGCCACGGAATCTCGACCCCGGTCTTGCCGTAGCCTCTGCGGGCTTCGGTCGCCATGTACTGGTCTATGGGCAGTCCGGCTGCCTTCTGATCTCGCATCTGTTGCACGATTTCCTCCCAGGTGCCCTGGTACGTGTGCCCACCACTTTCGATCCTGTGATGAGTCACTGGCAACTCCTGGACCTCTGCAACCTGCTCGATCCCCTGATGTGCAGCCTGCTCTTCGGCCTTTGGCTCGACCTCGACCAGTGAGTTCAGCAGAGCGCCGAACATCTCGATCTGGCCCCGCGCAACCTCCTGGTCGCGCTCCATCGCCTTCGCCTCCAGCTCGGCGAGCATCTCGTCAATGTCGTCCGGCTCACCCGCCAGCTCGCGGACACGGTCCTCCCAAGGCTTGAGCTCCGGGTCCCCCTCGTTCAGCTTGAAGATGGACTTCTTGAGCTCGATCAGGCGCCAGATTCCCAGCTCATCCCAGTGATCGTCGGGATTGGACTTGTCGAGATGGTACAGCGCCGCCTCGTAGTCGCCGCGATCGTACAGAATGTTGCCCAGGTAGACACGCGCCTCCACGTGATCGGGATCCAGCCGCAAAGCCGACCGGAGCGTGGCGACCGCCTCGTCGTCCTCACCCATGCGGTGCTGGGCATAACCGACGCATGACACGGCCTCGGCGCTTTCCGATGCGTTCTGCACCGCTATCTCGAAGAACTCGCGCGCAGGCTCGATCATCCCCTCGCGGAACAGCGCGCGACCGATCTGCAGCATCAGATCGAGGTCGTCGGCGTAACCGAGCTCGAGAGTGCGACGGAAGCAGTTGAGGGAGGCATCACGCTGGCCGAATTTGAGCAGCGTCTCGCCGATTCCGGCCAGTGCATCCTCATGGTCGGGGTCCAGAACGAGCGCTTCTTCGAAGGCGCGACGCGCCCACGCGAAATCCTCGCGCGCGTGATGGGCATACCCCACGCCGATATGAAGCTCGACAGCGCTGGGATAAAGGGTGAGTCCTTCGCGGAGTACCGCTAGTGCCTGATCGTATTCTCCTTCGTTGTAAAGTTGGTGCGCTCTTTCGTCATATTCTTCGGACGATAGGAATGGGCTGGGCATCCGGCACACCTCCATTCGATCTGATAGATGCTTTTCGTATTCTACTCGGCGACACGCGAAATGTTCAGCCACCGTGCGCTTCTAATATTGTGCGAGGACCGCAACTGCAACATCCGTAAATTTCTCGTTCACCTGCCTTCACCGATGCACTTGAGCAACTGCTGCGCCACCGGTTATTATTTAGTCTCGGCTCGAACGCTCAGCACCTGACTGAGCGCTCGGGCCGATCGTCGTTCACGTGACCACTGTCGCTCGCGCTGCCTGGGCAAACCGCTTCCACTCGCCCGTCGCAAGGCACTCGTCAATCGCTCCGATGCACGCATCGAGCTCCTCGTCCCGGGTGTAGAAGTGCGGTGCCACCCTGATGCCCGCACCCACTCTGTAATCGACGATGATGTCGCGAGATAGTAAGTACTGGGCAACTTCGCGGCCATTCGGGACGTCGAATGCCACGGTGCCGCCCCGCCTCGCCGAGTCGCGCGGAGCGTGTACCCGATACCCTCGGGAATCGGCAGCCGCAATCAGCCATTCGGTCTGTCGAATTGACTTATCGCGAATCCTGTCCATTCCTGCCTTGAGGACGATCGACGGGCCCTCCGTTGCGGCGAATAGAGACGCGATCGAGGGCGTTCCCGTCAGCCAGCGCTCTATGCCATCCGCGTAGTCCATCTCCTGCGCGAACGCGAACGGGTGGCGATGCGCCTGCCACCCAGTGAGCGCGGGTTCGAGCTTGCCGCGCACCGCCGGAGATGCATACAGAAACGCTGCGCCCGGCCCGCCACACAACCATTTGAGCACGCCACCCGTAAGGAAGTCCACGCCTGATCTCACGACGTCCACAGGTATCACTCCCACCGAGTGATACGAGTCAAGCGACACCATTGCTCCCACGCTGTGCGCGTGCGCGCAGATCGCATCGGCGTCCATTACGTAAGCGGATTTGAACAGCACGTGCGAGATGCAGACGAGACGCACACTCTCGTCTATCGCTTCCAGCAGGCGTCCCTCGTCAATCGTCAAACCATCGTCGGAAGGGACGACGACGACTCGTGCGCCGAGCTTCCGTGCAAGCTCCTCGATCGCATAGCGCACCGACGGAAAGTCCAGCTCGGTCATGACGATCGTGTTGCGCTCTCCGCTGAAATCCATCGCCGACAGCACGATCGACTGAGCGATGCTCACGTTCGGCTGCATTGAGACGGAGCCCGGACCGGCGCCGATGAGCGGAGCGATCGCGTCGCCAACTCGCACGGGCATCTCCCACCAACCCTTCGCCCACGCGCGAACACCCAGTTCGCTCCATTCGCGCGCATAGTCGGCGAGCCTTTCAGGCACTGCCCGCGGCATCGCGCCGAGTGAGTTGGAAACCAGATAGTTCGAGCGCTCCAGGATGGGGAATTCGTCCCGGAACGCAAGCAGTTCGTCGAGTGCTGAACCCGTCATGCTACTTCGAGCGCAGCGCCTTCTCGCGCATTGCGCGGAATTCCGCGTTCGCGTCCCAGGTTGGGAGAGTGGCGGTATTGGCGAGACGAGTGCCGAAGCGGTACACGATGCTCGCTATCTGCTCCACGCCCGTGAGCGGCCAGTGCGGATCGTACTCGTCCGACGGCTGGTGATAGTGCTTGCTCGTGTATTCCTCTTCGTGCGTCTTGCCCCACCCGGCGGGCTCGCCCACGAAGTCCGTACCCGCACCAATGGATACAGCCGGAATTCCGACGCGCGCGAACGAGAAATGATCCGAACGGTAGAAGTGACCCGCCTGAGGCTGCGCGTCCGGAGAGAGTCTCACACCTTCGGCCTTGAGCATTTCCGCTAGTGATGGTCCCAGCGAGCTCTTGTTGTCGCCCATAACGTTCACGTCGCGAACGAGTCCGAGCGGATTTGCTTCGTCAACGTTCAAAGCCGCAATGATGTCGCGCGCCGGTACCACCGGATGCTCGCCGAAGTACTGCGATCCGAGCAGCCCTGACTCCTCCGCGGTAACGAAAACGAAGAGCTGCGACCGCTTCGGCTTCACCGGTGCCTCTGCCGCGGCATGTGCAACCGCAAGGATGGCCGCCACGCCGGATGCGTTGTCATACGCCCCGTTGTAGATCGAATCGCCGTTGACCGCCGGACCAATGCCCAGATGATCGTGATGCGCGCTGTAAACCACGTACTGCGAAGCGAGCTTCGGATCGGAGCCGCGAACCAGTCCAACCACATTGCCCGCGGTCATGTGCGCGACAGTGTTCGTGAACGACATGTCCACCATGATCCCGGTTGGAACTGGATGAAACTCACGAGTGTCCGCCTGTTTCACGAGCTGGTCGAGATCGAGACCGGCCTGCTTCAGGAGATCCGCCGCGACGTCATGCTGGACCCATCCGCGTACTCCGATTGGAGCCGGCGCGTCAGACGGACGTGGCAGGAGGCGGTGCTCCGTTGAGTTGGAACCGACAACCACCTGCCACGGATAACTTGCCGCGGCGGTGGTGTGAATTATCAGCATCCCAGCCGCGCCCTGACGCTCGGCTTCCTCGTACTTGTAGGTCCAGCGACCGTAGTACGTCATTGCCTTGCCACCGAACAGGTCCGGCTCCGCAGCAGTGGCCGGTGGATCATTCACGAGCACGAGCAGGATCTTTCCCTTCAGATCCATACCCTTGAAATCATCCCATTTGTACTCGGGAGCCCTGGCACCATAACCGACGAACACCAACTCACCCTTCGCATCGCTTCTTGGAGTAGCTGAGCCCGCCCAGACCACCACATCCGCTGTCGAGTGTAGAGTGGCTGTCGCTTTCCCCGAAGCGGTCACCTTTATCGATTTCGGATCGGCCGTCACCACATCAATCGGCACCTTCTGAAAGAACGACCCATTGGCGCCGGCCCTGACTCCGTACGACTCGAGCTGGGCCGCTATGTATTCCTCCGCCAGGGCTCCGCCGCGTGTCGCCGGCGCCCGCCCTTCGAGGAGGTCGGAAGAAAGGAAGCGAAGGTTCGCATCAATCTCCTGCACCGGTACGATCAGGTTCCCTTTCTGGGCCGCAGCGGGCGACGAACCGACGCCAGCTGCAAGGACGACAGTGATTATCGAGAGAGTCGCGCGACGTAGGGTGGCCACGATACGGTGTCCTTGGTTGGATGGTAACGCCATATTCTACTTCGGATAAATTACCAGCCGAAAGCTACTGAGGTGCACGCGCAACGCTCCAATCCGAGGGACATGCAATCTTCGCAGCCGGTGCGACCCGTGAGCCGCAGACGTATCGCTGCCCTCGTAGCGCTGCAGCTCGGTCTCGTCGCAGTGGTTCTCGCGACGACGCCCTTCAAGCCGTTCGAGCTGGATCGCTTCTTCGTGCCAAAGGAGCTGGCGCTTCATACAAGCGTCCTGCTGTGTGTAGCGCTGCTTATTGGTGGATGGCGCACCATCTCGTTCGATCGCGTCGATCTGTTTCTCGTCATCTTCGGCGGACTATCGCTGGTGTCCGCTCTCCTTGCGACGAATCACTGGCTGTCCATGAGATCCGTCGCGATAACACTCTCCGGACTTGCTGCGTTCTGGTGCGCGCGGGCGATATCGTCGGACGGACTCAAGCGACCGCTCATGGCCGCTGTGGTGCTCGCCACCGTCATCGGTGCGGCAACCTCGCTGGCGCAGGCGTACGGATGGGAGAGCGACTACCTCACGTTGAGCCGTGCACCCGGCGGAACGTTCGGCAATCGCAACTTTGTCGCTCATCTCTCGGCGATCGGCGTCCCGCTCCTGATCTGGTATGCGATCACCGCCAGGCGCGCGATGGCGGTGCTCCTGTGCGCGGTGGGTGGAGGAGTGCTCGCTGCCGCGCTCGTGATGTCACGATCAAGGGCGGCGTGGCTTGCTTTGCTTGTGGCGGCAGTTCTACTCGCGATACCGATCTGGCGCGCGGCTCACAGAGTGCCACACGCAGACGCGGGCAAGCGACTCCTTCTGCTTGGCGTGATCGCGGTAGTTGGAGTCGTGCTTTCGCTCGCTCTTCCAAACCGGCTCAACTGGAATAGCGATTCACCCTACCTCGATTCGGTTCGCGGTGTGGTTGACTACAACAGTGGTAGCGGCCGCGGACGCATTATCCAGTACCGCAACAGTTTCCACATGGTGGAAGCACACCCGGTCCTCGGCGTCGGACCCGGCAACTGGCCTGTGTACTACCCTCGGTTCGCCTCACGAAACGATCCCTCGCTTTCGCACGACGACCAATCAACAGCGAATCCGTGGCCGAGCAGCGACTGGGTTGCGCTGGTGGCAGAGCGCGGTGCGGTCGCAGTGATCGCGCTGCTTCTCGCGTTCGTCGGCATGATCGCCAATGCATTCCAGACCAGTCGCGGCAGCAGCGCAAATAATCCCGCTGCGCGAGATCCGTTTCTTCCCGTCGCGATTGCAGCTACTCTGCTCGTGACCGCCACTGTCGGCTCGTTCGACGCGGTGATCGTCCTTGCGGCTCCGACACTCATCGTGTGGACCGCCCTGGGCGCGATGTCGGCCGGCGGGCGCGCCCGATCGGAGTGGACGCCATCGGGCGGAATGCGTCGGGCGGCGACTCTCGCTGTCCTGTCCGTCTTCGCGCTGTTCACTCTCCGAAGCCTGGGTCAGACGTTCGGCATGCAGGCGTTCGGTTCGGGCGAGCAGCTCGGCCACGTGGAACGTGCCGCCCTTATGGATCCAGGGAGCTACCGGATTCAGCTTCGCCTTGCGGTTCTCGCGATGAACTCCAGAGGCTGCAATCTCGCTCTCCCCCACGCACGGAAAGCTTCCGCGATGTTTCCCTCTGCTTCCGCCCCCCGTTCCATCATCCGCCAGTGCCGCGCCTGAGCAACCCGTCCATTTGATCTCGCCAAACTCGGCCCGGCGCGTGTAGATTTCGAAAGCCTGTGTGACGCAACTTGCGTCTCGCAGTGGCTCCGCTTTCCACCGCGCACCCGCCGCCCGCCGGCGCAGCTCCGCGCGGCCGTGCGCGACCGCACCGAGAATCACAACATGACGCACCCGAATTCATTCGGATCCCGCGCGACGATCTCCGTCGCGGGACGCGACTACACCATCTTCCGCCTCGACGCGCTCTCGAAGCAGTCCGGCGGAAACTCGGAACGCCTCCCGGTCAGCCTCAAGATCCTGCTCGAAAACCTGCTCCGTAACGAAGACGGCGCCTTCGTGAAGAGGGACGACGTTCTCGCTCTCGCGAACTGGCGAGTCAGGGACAAGGTCGAAAAGGAGATAGCGTTCAGGACAGCGCGCGTGCTGCTGCAGGATTTCACAGGCGTCCCCGCCGTCGTCGACCTTGCTGCGATGCGCGACGCCCTGGCCAAGCTCGGCGGCGATGCAACGCTGATCAATCCGCTGCAGCCAGTTGACCTGGTGATTGACCACTCGGTCCAGGTCGACGAGTACGGCTCCGAAGCCGCCTTCCTCATCAACGCTGAGATGGAGCTCGAGCGCAACAGACAGCGCTACGCCTTCCTGCGCTGGGGCCAGACTGCATTCAGAAACTTCCGCGTCGTCCCGCCGGACACCGGCATCGTACATCAGGTCAACCTCGAGTATCTCGCGAGTTGCGTGTTCACGCGCGACGAGAATGGCGAAACCATTGCCTACCCCGACTCACTCGTCGGCACCGACTCGCACACCACCATGGTGAACGGACTCGGCGTCCTCGGATGGGGCGTTGGCGGAATCGAGGCAGAGGCAGCAATGCTGGGCCAGCCTGTCTCGATGCTCATACCCGAAGTCATCGGCTTCAAGGTTCATGGCAAGCTCCCGCCGGGCGCCACCGCGACGGATCTCGTGCTCACCGTCACCGAGATGCTGCGCAAGAAGAAGGTCGTCGGAAAGTTCGTCGAATTCTACGGGAGTGGCTTGTCGTCCCTCTCGCTCGCCGACCGCGCGACAATCGGCAACATGGCACCGGAATACGGCGCCACCATGGGCTTCTTCCCGGTTGATGACGAAACCATTCGTTACCTTCGCTTCACCGGAAGAGACGAACAGAGTGCGAAGCTGGTCGAGGCGTATTGCAAGGCTCAAGGGATGTTCCGGACCGATGATACCCCGGATCCGGAATTCACCGACACCATCGAGCTGGATCTCGGTACCATCACGCCGAGTATTGCCGGGCCCAGGAGACCGCAGGATCGAATCGCGCTCAAGGACGCGAAGTCGAAGTTTCAGGAAGCTTTGCACGCCGACCTCGGACGCGCGACGCCGGCCGGTGCAGCCGCAATACTCAGTTCCGCGAACGCGGTGAGTGCACAGAATCAGCTCTCGGCATCCGTAGTGGCAACTGCAGATCAGGAAATCGACGAGGCCGTTCCGGTCAGCATGAATGGATTCGACTTCTCGCTGCGCCATGGCTCCGTCGTCATCGCCGCGATCACCAGCTGCACGAACACGAGCAATCCGAGCGTCATGCTCGCCGCCGGATTGCTCGCCCGCGACGCCGTCGCGAAGGGACTCAGCAGCAAGCCCTGGGTGAAGACAAGTCTGGCGCCCGGATCCAAGGTCGTCACCGACTACTTCAACGCAGCCGGTGTCACCGATGCGCTGAACGCGCTCCGATTCAACAACGTCGGATACGGCTGCACCACATGCATCGGAAACTCCGGACCACTTCCGCAGCCCGTCGCCGACGCTGTCGAGAAGGGCAAGCTGGTGGTCGCTGCGGTACTCTCCGGCAATCGCAATTTCGAAGGGCGCATCAACCCGATGACGCGCTTCAATTACCTGATGTCGCCACCGCTGGTAGTCGCGTACGCAATCGCCGGCCGCGTCGACATCGATTTCGACACGGAACCACTGGGCATCGGCACCGATGGCCCGGTGTTCCTCCGCGACGTGTGGCCGGCTCCGAAAGAAGTCGCCGACGAGATTCTCCGCAGTGTGCGGCCGGAGATGTTCCAGAAACAGTACGCCAACGTTTTCGAGGGCGACGAGACCTGGCGTTCGCTTCCGGTGCCTGAAGGCGATCTGTACGCCTGGGACGAAGACTCCACCTATGTGAAGAACCCGCCGTACTTCGAAGGAATGACCATGACGCCCCCGGGCGTGAAGGCGGTCCGCGGCGCTCGCGCGCTCGCGATGCTGGGTGACTCGATCACCACTGACCACATTTCACCCGCCGGCTCCATTCCGGCTTCGAGTCCGGCTGGCAAGTGGCTCATTGCGCACGGTGTGCCTACCAGGGATTTCAATTCGTACGGAGCGCGCCGAGGCAATCACGAAGTCATGATGCGCGGCACATTCGCGAACATCAGGCTTCGGAACGAGCTCGCACCAGGCACCGAAGGAGGCTGGACGGCCACCGCGCCAGGCGAAAAGGCGGTGACGATATTCGACGGCTCCATGGAGTACCAGAAGCAGGGTACGCCGCTCGTGATCATAGCCGGAAAGGAGTACGGCACTGGTTCGTCGCGCGACTGGGCCGCAAAGGGAACCCTGCTGCTCGGTGTCCGTGCTGTGATCGCCGAATCATTCGAACGAATCCATCGCTCCAACCTCGTCGGAATGGGCGTGCTACCGCTCGAATTCACGAACGGCGACACTCGCCAATCGCTCGGGCTGACCGGTTTCGAGACCTTTGACATCGATGGAATGAACGACCAGATGAAGCCCCGTGCTACCGTCACCGTCACCACAAAGGCATCGGATGGAGTGGTCCGGAAATTCGAGGCCAGGTCGCGAATCGACACCCCGGAGGAGATGCAGTACTACCGCCACGGCGGAATTCTCCCCTACGTCCTTCGTTCGCTGGTCGGCCGCTAGACTGTTACGGCACGGCTTGAACATCGGGCACCGCATCCTACGGGTGCGGTGCCTCTGTTTTTGCCCCACCAACGAATCGCTCAGTGTCGCCCGGAGCGGCGGTCCGGCGCTTGCTTCTGAAGCAGTAGAACTTCTAACCAGAGGCATGGAATGAACCGCTTCTTGAACACAGGATTCGCAGCCGTCGCGCTCGCGGTCGGATCCCTCGCGGGCAGCGCGAGACTCGCAAGCGCTCAGGAACTGATACCGGCCAATCTCACGGTGAGCATTGACGGAAAAGCCACCGGATTCGCCACCGCCGCCGCCAATCTGCCCAGTGGCGGAGCAGTGTTGCAC
>JALYYT010000367.1 GCA_030946285.1 Gemmatimonadota bacterium | reverse complement strand
AGCGGCGGCAGCACGGTCTATCCCGGGTCGGTTCTTCCACTTGGACCAGGAGCAAACGGACCGGACCCCACGCTCCAGCATCCGTACACTGCCTTCACGCGCGCGGGCACCGCGTGTTGAGCATGGGCGCGTGGTACGACAGTCACGGCGAGAATCATCAGCGCCGCGAAGGACTGAGCGCTCCATACAGTCGACATAGGATTGGACCCCTCCCATACATGGTTGGTCAAACCGGGCGGATACACAGTAGTCCAGCCGACATTCGCGATTTTTAGCCTAACCGGTCGCCTTGTCGTCACAGACAGCAGTGAGATGCGAGAAGCACAAGTTGGCGTTTCTCACTGTACCCGAGCGTCTCCGGTTACCCGCCCTTGCTGCGCGATGAGGCGAAGCTGTTCGACGATCGCGCGCTGCGCTTCGAGCATCCCCGTCAATGTGCGGATCAGCCAGATCGCGAAGATCAGGGGGATCGCCCAGATGGCAATCGAAAAGACTCCCCATGCGACCAGGGCGATCGGGCCGGGCGTCACGAAGTCGGGCATAGTGCATCTCTGTTAGGATGTGGACGAATGATGTTCGCGGGCGGATAATGCAAACTCGTGCAGCTGTCACCCATCGGCGGCTCGGCGCGGTGCCGGAGCGTCGGAACTCTCGGACGGCAAGCTATGGAGGCCTTCACCCGTATGACTGCCGAGGATCCGTTCGACGAACCGCGTGCTGCGATGCTTTAGAGGCTCGAACGACAGCGCAATGATTCCGCCCGTCAGGATTCCTCCCCAGCGATCATTGAGACCGATGCTTTCGCGCATCGTCTCTTCCACGAGTTGCTCCACGCCTACGAACGCGAACACGAGCGCTGTTCCCACGAGGCCCAGCACCGCTGTGCGCCGTATCGCCAGCCGCGGCTCGATAGCGCCCTGGTAGAACATGGCGACCGCGAGAAAGAAGATGATCAGGTCGAGGCCGAGCGCGAGCGCGAAGATGTACCATTTCGCGAAGGGCGCGGTGTATCCAGTCAGCATCTGCACCAGTTTGAGCGCCGAAGCCAGTAGAAGCACTGCGGTGGCCGCCACGAAACCCTGGAGAATCCAGTCGCGCTGACGCCGCTGATCGTCGCGGAGGTCTGGGCGCGGGGTGCCGAGGTTCCGGACTGCCATCGCGAGCAGCAACAACCCGAGGATTACCTGCAGGGGAAGCAGTGCGCGCGCTACTGCGTCACCTGCCATCACATCCGCGAGGTTGATGAAGAGTGCGAACGCCGCCGCGAGGATCGCGCCCAGACGCCACTCGCGCCTGCCGTCGAGCAACGCGATGCGCAGGGGTCTCGTCCTCCCGTCAGGGAGCTCTCCCACGGTTAGTGGTCGCGGGAAAAGTGCTGTGAAACGAACAAGCGCCACCCCCGCGAACAGGATGCCGAAGTCGCGCGTGATATTGGCGAAGTGCGCTCCGCCGGCGCCGAAACCGGAGCGCGCGATGGGGCCCGCCAGCGAATCGGCTGCAGGTGTATAGGCGAGAAGTGAGAGGCAGATGGCCAGTGCGCGTGCTTCGGCGCGTTCACCGGACAACCACACCAGCACGAGCGCAAGGAGTGCAGCTCCCGCCGTGAGTCCGAGCCACAGCAATGCCAGACCGACATAGCCACCGCGCGCGCCGGCAGCGAGAGACGGCCAGTGGTAGGCAAGCTCGGTTACTGTTCCGCGAGCCCAGCGCCAGCTGAACCAGAGGGCGACCAGGGATGGCGCGGTGACAGCGGTGCGGATTACGACTTTGGAATACCGCGACGTATCGGGCGGCATGATCCGGCTAATAGTCGCGCCTGCGCCGGGGCATGGCTAGAGGGCTGCGGCGCGACGAGGACGCAGCGAGACAGGTTCTTGGGTCATGGCGGCACTCCTCTCGCGCACGCCGCAAGACCTGCCCGGTGCGAATTACACGCGCGGCGTAGCCGCATAGAGAGTATGCATCGGCCCCGTCGTGTTGTGCGCCCGGACGCGCACGACGCTCACCTCGAGCCCTCCCGCCCGCAGTGCGGTCGCGAACTTCGGGTCGTCGCCCACGGACCAGTACACGATCGAACCGCCGGCGCGGAGCGCGGCAATCGTCAGCGCGATCCCGCGCGCTGCGTAGAGTTTTGCATTCTCGGACATGAGCATTCCGTCCGGACCGTTGTCGGTGTCGAGCATCATCGCATCGAAGCCACCGGGATTCGCGCGGATCACGTCCGTCACGTCGTCATGCACCACACGGACGCGCGGATCCTCCATCGCTTCTACGGACAATCCGTAACGCGGGTCGGCGTTCCACGCGACCACTTCGGCTACGAGCTCCGCCACCACCACTTCGGCGTCGCCGCGCAGTTGCTGACGCGCAGCCCGAAGCGTGAATCCAAGGCCGAGTCCGCCGATCAGCACCCGCGCGCCCGCGCGAGTGC
>JALYYT010000350.1 GCA_030946285.1 Gemmatimonadota bacterium | reverse complement strand
GGTAACGACCGCGCTGGGTAAAGTGTCGTGCAGCGATACTCGCGGGCCGGTGGCCCCTAGAGATCCGGCCGCAGCTCTTCCGCGCCATTCAGGTACACGTGCCTTGGTGCGATATCTGCCGGCAGTTCCACGTGCAAGAGCACGCGAACGACCCGGATAACTGACCCGGGAACCGCTATTTCCGTCGAGCACAGCATCGGTACTTCAGTCCATCCATGCTCTCTCGCCGCTCGAGCGGGAAATTCGCTCACGATGTCCGGCGTGACGGTGAAGATTGCACTGATTACGTCGTCCGCATCGATGCCGTTGCGTGTCAGCAGTGCCGAGAGCATTTCCCGGGTAGCTGATCGCACCGATTCCGGGTTGTCATGCGCAATGCAGATCGCTCCCCTCAGACCCCGGACACGTACGCGTGTGCCACCGCTCCCGGATGCGCTCAACGGGGGATGCCCTGCGATAGCATTTATTGCGCCGTGTCCAGTATGGGGTCAGGTATCGCGTACCCTCCGGTCTCGCGCGATTTCGCGGAGACCTGCTTCCTCACGGCGTCCCCGGCACCTCCTTGCTTGCCTTCGAGCGCAATCCGCGCTCCGCGGAATCGCAGACCAGACTCCAGGCAGAATAGATCGCACAGGAGCATCGCCTGATTCCGCAGCGCTGTGTCGCGCGCGGAGAGGAGTTGTTGCGTACGGGATATCACACACGTTGTCGCGAACAGCTCGATCGCCATGTCGGAGAGTCGCTCGACTACCATCTGCCGCTCCACGATTTCACCTCGATACCGGGTCACCGCCGCCTCGGCGGATGATCGAAGTTCGGCGACGTGCTTCTCGAGAAATTCGCGGTGACGGGCGAGCGCGGGATCGAGCTCGACGTCCAGCGTAGCGGTCGCACCGAATGCGTTGCGAACACGAGCGGCGGCGAATTCGCTGAGGAGCCCGAGATGTCGAATCGGCTCCCTGAGCGCCGAAGCGATTTCCTTCAGCTGCCCAGATAGCGTCTGGATTCCGTTAAGGGCGATGAAGAGCCGCAGGATCTCGTTCGCCCCCTCGAATATCCTGTTGATTCTGCTGTCGCGCAGATACCGTTCGTACGGATACGGTTTCACGAACCCGCGCCCGCCGGCCAGCTGTACCATCTCGTCAGCCGTGCGCCACACGAGCTCGCTCGCGAAAACCTTGGCGGCCGCCGCCTCGAGGGACCAGTCGCAATCGTCTTCTGTCGCGAGATTGGCGAGCACCCCCAGCATCGCATCCGCGGCGTAGATCCCGGCGGCGGTCGTCGCAAGCTTGCGCTGCGTGATCTCGAAATCGGCGAGCGGCTTGCCGAACTGCACACGGTTTTCAGCGTAGGCTGTCATTTCGCGAAAGATCATCTTGCATGCGCCTGTGCATCCCGCCGCAAGGGTGAGCCTCCCCCCATTGAGCACCGTGACAGCGACCGCGAAACCCTTGCCGATCTCGCCGAGGACATTGGCCGCCGGGACTTCGAGATTCTCGTAGGCGAGCTGGGCCTGGGTTGAGCCGCGGATTCCCATCTTTTGTGCGGTTTCCACCACGCGAAAGCCCGGCATCGTGGGCTCGATGAGAAAGGCGGTCGGGCGCATGATGGTCTTTCCTTCACGAACCACGGCCGTCTGCGCGAATGTCACGAGGACCGCGGCGCGGTGCGCGTTCCCGATCCAGATCTTCTCGCCATTCAGGATCCAGTGCGCTCCGTCAGCGCTGAGCACCGCTGTGGTCTTCACATGTTGCGCGTCCGATCCCGCGAGCGGTTCGGTCAGCGCGTATGACACGAGTATCTCTCCGCGCGCGAGACGAGGAAGCCAGAGCGCCTTCTGTTCGTCGGTTCCGTAAAGCGCTATCGCCTTGGACCCGAGTCCGCAGTGCACGCCGATGAAGACACCGATGGACGAATCCACTCCGCCGATAGCCTCGCAGACGCGGGAATATCCACGCGACGAAAGCTCCAGTCCGCCGTAGCGCCTCGGGATCGTCATGGCGAGGAAACCGTGATGCGCGAGCGCGGCAATCACGTCGTCGCCGATAGTTTCCTCTTCATCGAATCGTACCGGATCCACCAGGCCGTCGAGCCTGTCTTCCATAGCCGTCACGAGCCGCGCTACAACCGCCGCTTCAGCCGGATCAGTTTCACCAAGTGACGCCGGATACGGGAACAGCAACTCGTCGTGAAGCTCGCCCGCGAAGATGCCTCGCGTGAAGGAATATCCGTCGTTCGGCATGTCGTCAGCTTGTGGGGGATAAACCATGACGCGCCAGTTCCAGCGCGCGCGGCGAAGGCATATCGCAGTACTCTCCATGACACGCGAACGTCACCGCATACTCGGCGTCGCCCAGCATGTGACCGAACGCGGACGGATAACGCGAGATCATTTCTCCGACCGACTCGATCACGCCGAGCGCGATCGTGCGGAATTTGTCGTTGCCATCATACGTCGAAAGCCGCAGCAGCAGATCCACGGCGAGGGAAGTCCCCGATGGGATCGCATTGTCGCTCGGATCGCGCGGACGCGTCACTAGCTGTTCGGCATCGCGCGCGGTGTCGTGAAAGATATTGGTGACCTCGTCGTGGAACATGTCCAGCATCACGTTCGCCATGAGCCGCGCCAGGTCGAGCCACCGAACGTCGAGTGTCTGCTCGAACAGGGCAAGAAATCCGAGTGCAACGGCGGCCTGATCCTCGAGAAAACCCGGAATCCGGGCGTTTCCGTCCTTGTACGTACGCCAGGCGCGTCCGTTCGCCACGAGTCGCTTTGCGAGGAACTCGCCGTTGCGCACGCCGAGATTCCGGAAGTCATCGCGGTCGAATGCACGCGCTGCTTCCACAATTCCACGCAACGCGAGTCCATTCCAGCTCGCCAGGATCTTGTCGTCCAGGCCGGGCCAGACGCGTTCCGCTCGTCGAGCATAAAGCGCCGCGGTCGAGCGATCGAGCAATTCGAAGAAGGAGTCGGCATGGATCCTGGAGCGCGTGGCGAACTCGTCGGGACCAGCGCCGGAATGAAGGATGTTCTTTCCTTCGAAGTTGCCGCCTTCTGTCACTCCAAAGTACGCCTTGATCAATTCCGAATCATCACCGAGCACGGCATCCAGCTCGTCGGGCGTCCATACGTAGAACTTGCCCTCCACGCCTTCCGAGTCCGCGTCGAGCGAGGATTGGAAGCCCCCTTCCGGCGAGGTCATCTCGCGCGAAAGCCACTCGACGGTGCGCTGGGTAACGCGCCGCACTTCATGGTCGTGGGTGGCTTCGTACAGATGTGCGCCGAACCGTATGAGGAGAGCGTTGTCGTACAACATCTTCTCGAAATGCGGTACCAGCCACATTGCGTCTACGGAATAACGCGCGAAACCGCCACCGGCCTGATCGTGAATACCGCCGCGCGCCATGTGGAGAAAAGTATTCTTCGCGATGTCGAGCGCGCGGGCGTGGCCGGTGCGTGCCCAGTGCCTCAGCAGGAAGTCGAGGACCATGGTCGGCGGGAACTTCGGCGCGGCGCCGAACCCGCCGTGCACAGGATCGTAACCCGATTCGATGGCCTGGGCGCACCGATCCAGAAACTCCTCATTCACCACTGCGCGCGCGCCTTCGCGCGACGAGGCGGCTTCGTAGATCGCGCGCATCGAGGCGGCGCTCGACGCAATGCTCTCGCGGCGGTTCGCGTAGCTTTCGGCGACGGCGGCCAGAATTCGACCGAACGATGGCATGCCGTGGCGGTCGACCGGAGGGAAGTACGTTCCTCCATAGAACGGCTCACCCTCCGGCGTCAGAAATACCGTCATCGGCCAGCCGCCATGTCCCGTCATCGCCTGCACGGCCTGCATGTAGATGGCGTCGAGGTCGGGCCGTTCCTCACGGTCAACCTTGATGCACACGAAGTGCTCGTTCATGAGCGCCGCAGTGGCCGGATCCTCGAACGATTCGTGCGCCATGACGTGGCACCAGTGGCAAGCCGCATAGCCGATGGAGAGCAGAATCGGCCGGTCCAGCTCACGTGCACGCGCCAGCGCCTCGTCACCCCAGGGATACCAGTCCACCGGGTTTCCCGAGTGCTGAACGAGGTAGGGCGACGTCTCGCCGGCGAGGCGGTTGGGCATTGCTTAAGATAGCCCGCCGCGCCCCGTCGAGGCCTCCGATCCGCCGTTAAATTCCAGTGCATGCCCACGATCGCGAACGACCTCGAAGCGTTCCTCACGCAGCATGAGTCCCGGATCGAAGAAGAGCTCTTCGATTTCCTCCGCATCCCCAGCGTCAGCGCGCAGCCGTCGCACGACTCCGACACCCGCGCCGCCGCAGGATGGGTCAGCGCGTCGCTGAAGCAGGCCGGACTCACGGTGCGGGTTCACGAGACCCCAGGGCATCCGGTCGTCGTTGGCGAATGGCGCGGTGCCGGAACAGCCGCGCCAACCGTGCTCGTCTACGGGCACTACGACGTGCAGCCTGCGGAACCGCTCGATCTCTGGACGTCACCGCCGTTCGAGCCGGCTATCCGCGATGGACGCATCTACGCACGCGGTTCCGTCGACGACAAGGGACAGCTCTTCCTGCACATCAAGGCTCTGGAGGCGCATCTCCGAACACGAGGAACGCTCCCGTGCAACGTGGTAGTGATCGCCGAAGGTGAGGAAGAAGTCGGCAGCATGAACCTTGAACCATTCGTCGAGGCAAATCGTGATCTGCTCGCGGCGGATGCCGTCGTCATCTCCGACTCGGCGATGTTCGCGGAAGGAATCCCGTCCATCCTGTCGTCACTGCGCGGTCTTTCGTATTTCCAGATAGACGTGCAGGGCCCGACCAGCGATCTGCACTCGGGCATGTACGGCGGCGCGGTGGTGAATCCCGCGACAGCGCTCGCGCGCATCATCGCATCCATGCACGATGACACGGGCCGCGTCGCGATCGACGGCTTCTACGACGCCATAATTCCGTTCGACGACAAGGTGATCAAGGAAATGCGTCAACTTCCGCATACGGACGCTGAGTTCAAGCGGGAACTGGGCGTATCGAGCCTGGGCGGCGAGGCCAAATACACCACGCTCGAGAAGCTGTGGACGCAGCCGACCTGCGAGGTGAACGGATTGCTGTCCGGGTACACGGGAGACGGTGCGAAGACCGTGCTGCCAGCGAAGGCGATGGCCAAGATCAGCTGCCGACTCGTTCCGGATCAGGAGCCGGCGGAGATCGCCCGCCTGTTCGAAGCGCACGTCAGAAAATTCACGCCTGACGGTGTGACGGTCACGGTTACGTATCTGCATGGCGGCCGGCCATGGCGTGCCGATCTGAGCGGGTCGATCTTCGACGCCGCCCGTCGCGCACTTCACGCGGCGTTCGGACGCGAGCCCGTCATCGTGGGCGAAGGCGGCTCTATCCCTGTCGTCGGCGATTTCCAGCGCATCCTTGGCGCGCCGGTGCTGCTCGTCGGCTTCGGGCTCCCGGGGGAAAACGCACACGCCCCCGACGAGTGGATCAGTGTCCAGAATTTCAGGCTCGGCACCAGGGCCATGGCGGCGCTGTGGGACGAGTACGCCGCTGTTCGATAGGGGAGTGATCGCGGCCGGGTAGTCCGCGGTTCCACAGTTCGAAGGCTATACAGCCGAGGAAGCGATGCCCGAAGGTCCCGAGGTTGATCTCGACAGCATTCAGGAACGTGTCAATGAGGAAGTGGAGCGGGAGACGAGCGGGTTCATCCGCGTGGTTGCTCTCACGACCGCGTTGCTCGCGGCGCTCGCGGCGATATCATCGCTGCAGGCCGGTGCCACCGTGAACGAAGCGCTGCTACTGAAGACGGAGTCTACCCAGCTGCAGAGCAGGGCTTCCGATCAGTGGGCCTACTATCAGGCGAAAGGGATCAAGGAAGCCGTGACTCGATCATCCGCGAATGCGTGGACGGTAGCCGGAAAGCCGGTACCCGCGACATTGCAGGCGGCGGCGGACAAGTATGCGTCGCAGCAGGCGGAGATCACCATCGAGGCACGAAAGCTGGAGCACGAGCGGGACCTGCGTTCCGCCGAAGCCGAGCATCTTCTGCACCGGCATCATGGATTCGCCAACGCCGTGGCGTTGTTCCAGGTCGCCATTGCGCTTGGCGCGATAACGGCGCTTACTCGCTCGCGACCGGTGTTTCTCGGAGCGATCGGACTCGGTGTTGCCGGACTCGTTCTTTTTGCGCTTGAGTTCACGGGCTGAAGCGTGTCATTCAACCGGTGCCGAGCTCTCAGTAACGCCACTCCCGCACCAGGAACAGTCCGAATGCGCTGGTGGTCTGTGGTGTCTGAGCTGAGGATAGCGTTGGCTGCTTGAGCAGATAACGCGGCTCGAAGCTGGCATCCACGCGATACCCTGAGGTCGTGTTGAACCGGTGGCTGAGCGAGACACCGGGTCGCTGCAGCGAAGCAGGATCAGGGCGGAGCTGCACCTGAAGGAAAGTGTTGGTCTGGATGTACTTTCCGAATTCGACCTGAGTCGCGCGGAGAAAGCTTCCAGCGTCGAGCGAAACGTCCGCGGGAGTGATGTTGAAGAAATCGGCGCCCAGAGAACGCGCCGCCTGGCCTGCAGCCTGATCCGTAAGTGCGCCGAGTGCCGCAGCAGCAACCTGCTTGGCGGCGAAAGCGGCTCCCGCTCCGACGATGTTCCCGCCGCCGCTTCCGCCCGTGGTAAGTCCGCTTCCTTCCTGCTGAAGCAGCGAGGACGACGACCTTCCGAATGCGAGGTAGCTGAGCAGATCCGTCTGCGAGATCGGAGGCTGCGCGTCGCTTTCGAGCGATATCTTCGGTTGGTCCAGCGTGCCTGAAATGAGGATCCGGATGGCGATAGCTTCGCGTGTCGGAAGCTGTACGTCGTATTCTCCCGTAACCTGCAGAATGGGATTGAGTCCTGGCGTGTTCGTGAATGTTGCGGCGAGCTGCCTGATCTGGAACAGGCGGCTCTGGAAGCGATATTCGCCTCTGTCACTCAGCAGCAGGCCGTCCACCAGGAACGATCGCGTAGCATTGTTCACGCTGATCCGGAGCGGGCTGGACGTGTAGACCTCGACGTTCGCGTCGCGAGACCTTACGAACACATCGCGGTCCACCATCAGGGCGACGTCCATCCGGAGATTCGCGAGAAGCGGAGATTGTCCGGGGAACAGCTCCCTCATGCTGACGTTGTTTGTGTCGAGCACTGAGTACAGCGACGGATCGCCCGCACCGACGAGCGTCTTGCCGTTGGATTCGGGAATGTACAGAACACCCCGCAGCACGTGCGCAACGCCGGTCACCGCGACATCGTTATATGGGCCGGCAACGGTGATGTCGGCGTCGGTGTAGAGACTGCCCATCTCGTTGTCTATTACACGCGCATTTCGGGCTGTGAGCTTGAGTGCGAACGATGGAGCAGCGAGATTCTTGATCCCGATTCCGCCGGAGAGCCGGATCGTGCCATTGCTCCGCGCGACCAGCGAATCAACGATCACAGTGTCATGAACGAGCCGGATGTTCGTTGCGACATCGTTGATGAGGAGCCCAAGGGGTGCGATCCGCCCGGTTCCATTCCACAGCGTGATGTTGCCGTTGACATCCGGGTTGTTGACCGTACCCCCGATCGTGAACTTGGCGAGTGCGCGGCCTCCGAGTTTGGAGACAACGTCGCTCACCTGCGGCAGAAGCTCGAGTGGGAGCGAGTCGGCCGCGATCGTCGCCGAGATCGTGCGGTCGCGCGGAATGCGGGAACCCGTGACGCCGGTAAGCGCCAGATTGATTGGCACGGTGCCGCTCGCGAAGAGGGCTGGCGCCTTTCCGGGAGCACCAGCGTTCGCCTTTGCCTGAAGCGTCTGGTTGGCGTATGTCAGGGTTCCGTGAACTTCCGGCGTCGCATGGCCCTTGTAGGAGAACTGTTCGATCCCGAACGCGCCGCTCACGTCGGGGGCTTCCCGCGTTCCTCTGATTCGGGCTGAAAGAGAGACCAGTCCGTGCACCGGAAGTTCGCTCTGAAGAAGCTCGGTGGCATTGCTTATCTCGAACTGCGTCACGTCCACCTGCAGGTTGGCGTCTCCCTGCGAAGGAATGGTTCCGTTGACTGCGACGCGACCGCCCGTCGGACTCCGAAGGTCGAAGTGGTTTATCTCGTAGCCGGCTGAGCCGAAGTGTATCGTCGAGGGGCCCGCGCTCACATACTGGGTGGTATCGAAGCGGAGCCGGAGCTGGTCCAGCCGCAGCTCACCCCTCGTCTTGTCGAGCGTGAATTGCGCGGTCGCATTATAGACTCCACTGGAATCCTGGTGTATCGCGAGCGTGACAGTCCCGATCGGTTTTGTGTAGGCCGTAGTGAATGCCACCGTATCAAGGGCGAATCCGGCCGCGAGCACGTTTACGGCGCTGACCTGTGCGCTCACACGAGACTGTGGCGTAAACGCCGTCTGCCATGCGTAATTGGCTCTCAGCGCTCCTACAGAACTCCCGAATGCGACGAGATTGCTGCCGGTCGCGGAGCCGGCCATGTCGAACGTGTGGATGTTCCCGGTCGCTGTTCCGGCTGTCGCGATCGAACCTCTCAGCGCGTTGCGCGGAATCGCGCGTGGAGTATCAACTGGAAACCTGGCCAGTTGCTTCCCCGTCACGACACGCTCAACAGCGGTCTTCCGCTCCAGACGTACACGAGCGGAATCGGCACGCGCCGCCCTTGCGCTCAGTATCCCCGGTCGCGGTGTGACCACGCCCGTGTCACTCGGCGGCAACAGGCGTGACAGTGCGCTCAGCGAATCGATCGATGCCGCGTACGTGAGCTTTCCCACCCGGCCCGCGACAAGACCGAATTTGCCGGCTGCGCTCGCGGTACCGTTCGGTACATGCACCGCAAGCGTATCAATGGTAAGCATGCCGCCAGCGGCAGCAACGCGAACTGTCGCGGAGTCCACGGATACGCTGTCGTACACGGAAGTCCTGACGTTCGCGCTCGCCGTCGCCGATAGAGTGGCCGGATCCAGCCCGGTTCCGCGAGCCGTGATATCAGCGCTCAGGGATGTTCGAGGTCCCTTTGTCGTTAACTGGCTAACGTCGAACAGATGCGCGGTGGCGGCTAAATCGTACGATTGCGGCCGCGAAACGAGATCGAGTGTGCCCCGAGTGGCAATTGAGCCGCCGTCGGCCGTCGTGAGGTCGGACGACACCGACAGAGCTCGCATCGGTCCCGTGAGACGAACTGGCCCGGAGACGGTACCATGCAATCCTGCCGCGGGGATGAACTTGCCGGCGGTTGCGAGCGAGAGCGGCGCAAGCTGGAGATCCGCGTTGACGAGCGGAACTCTCGACCCCTGCGCGTACAGCGCCGATCCGCTCACGTGCGAATCTCCAGTCACGTCATGATGTAGGAGATCAGCGTGGGCAGTGAGCCGGCGGTCGCTGGATCCGTCCAGAACCGCCTTGCCCGTGAGCGTGCCGCCTATCGGGAGAGTGGGATCGATGGAACGTATCAGGGCAACTCGTAGCGGATCGAGTGTAACGTGCAAGTCACGCGCGCGTAGAACACCTCGACTCGCGCCCACGGTTCCGAGTGCGACGAACCTGCTCGTTCCCGAGACAGGGTCCTCGAACGCCACATCGCCGTTCACGTACATCGCTCCAAAGCCACCCTTCGCGATGATGTGACCGGTGAGGTAACCCTGGCGTGGGGAGATGATAGTCGGGAAAACCTGCTGTACTGTTCGAGTGTCCAGATGCGTGAGGTGGACATCGGTGTCGTGGAAAGCGACGGTGTCCGTCACCAGCACGCCAAGCTTTCCGGACATCCTCGCGCCCGCGACTGCCAGCATCGTGTTCGTCGCCTGGTAATCGCTTACCGGTCCCACCCAGTCGAGGGCGAAGTCCAGATGGCCGTGGCCGTCCCTTGGAATAGTCGGATCGATCCAGAGCAGATCGTTCGTCGCCACGGTGTCGCCGCGCAGCCTCAGCCGCAGATCGTTCGTGTTGAAGTTGTACCTGCCATTTCCGCGCGACAGCCTCGAATCAGTGAGCGATGCAGTGATGTTCTTGAAGTACAGGGAGTCGCCCAGCAGGATGAATCGACCCTTCGCGTCGGTCACTCTGACGGACGGCGGCTTCAGTGGCTCGGCCGTCATCCGGATCGTCGATACGTCTATTATCTGCCGACGATCACTCGGGTCCTCGAGCCGCATCAGCGGGAAGGTTCCGTAGATATCGCGAAAGTCGGACGTCTTCTGGAACCCGCCTGGAACGCGCTTGATGTTAAGCCGTCCGATGGGTCCCATCGCGACGCGAATGATGCTGTCGCGTACCGTTCCCTTGAGCGTGTCGCTTGGTGACCACGGACTGTGGGCGGTAACGTGGCCATCCACGACCGTCACGTTGCGAAGCGCGAGCCAGGACAGGAAGCCGGGTGGACCCGGTGGCAGGGTCGTGTCACGCGGGAAGATGCGATCGTAGTTCCATTTGCCACCCGGCATCCGTTCTATCACCACCACGGGGCGGACTATGCGAACGTCGTTGAAGTACAGCCGCTTTGCCGCGATTTCACCGAGCTTGTAGTGCAGCACGACCGTGTCGGCGTGCACGAACGGCGCACCGGTGCTGTCCGTCACGTTGATGCCGACCAGAGTGGCGCCGTTCAGGAGATTCCCATCGATGCGATCTACGGTGACGTGGCCATGCGCGGCACCACGGATCTGGCCGATCACGTAGCCTCCGATCTTCGAGCGCCCCCAGTCCGAGTGCGTGAGCGTTACGACAGCTATCGCCACGATCGCGACGAGCGCGAGCACTACGCCCAGCGATATCGTGGCAACGGCGCGCTTCCGCATCTAGAACGCTTCTCCGATGGACAGGTGAAGGGTCAGCCGCGACAGGACTGAATTGAGTCCGCCCGTTCCCTGTGACGGCGAGTAGGAGCGCGTGGCATCGAGCTTCACCAGCGTACTCCCGCCCGTGGCGACATCCTCGGTGACAACGGGTAGTCTGTCGGCGACGCTCGGGTTGATCCCGACGTCCACTCTGACCGGTCCCACCGGCGACAGATATCTCACGCCGAAACCAGGTGTGATCGCAGCCTTGCTGCTCGGTAGTCCAGGGTTGGTGTTCTGGCCAAGGTACGCCGCGTCAACGAACGTCGCTCCGATCAGCGAGGCGAAAACCGGGAACCGGAATTCGATGCTTCCTTCAATCAGGCGGTTGCCTCCCAGAGGGCGGGGCGCGAAGTCGCGATCGCGGAAAAGCGACGCGTTGGGATTGCACTTCTGGATCGTCGCTGGCGTGCAGAGGGGATTGGCTTTGTCGTCGGCCAGAAGCTTGGTAGCGGGCACCGTCAGCACCCGTGGTCCGAGCTGTCCCTCGCCGTAGCCGCGAACCGAGTTGGATCCGCCGGCGTAGAACCGCTTCCGCGGATGCAGGATTCCATCGAAACCGGCTCCCTGCGCGCCAACGCCGACCGCCGCCGCCGTGCTCGCCAGCGCACTCACGATTCCGACCCGGATGTGGCCGCCGATCACCGAGCGGCGTCCAAGCGGCATGAAATAGGCGAAATCACCCGAGCCGCGATTGTACCTGAAATCCGACGCCGTGTAGGACGTTGCCGTCTCGAGATCGAACTGCGTCCGGTAGCCGTCGCGGGGTTCGAATGGATTATCGGTGCGGTCGAGAGAGAAGCTGAGCGCGAGCGGCGACAGCTTTTGTCGCGTGCGAAGCGCGGCGAGTGTCGGCGCGTCGCATACGCCGTAGTTGATGCAGAAGTAGACATCGCCAGCCTGAATATTCGTCTCTTCGAACCGGTAGTTCAGGCTCAGTGGTCCGCGCGTCGTGATCGTCCTCGTGAACGTTGCGCTCAAACCGAAGCCGGCGTCCACGTAGATGCCGGGCGCGCTCCGGCGGTGCGCGAAGATTCCGAACGCCGCTTCGTTGTTGGGCGAGCCGAACCAGGGATATCGTGCGTCCGCGCTGGCGGTGTACGTCGGGGCCAGGTACTGCGACGCCGACCCTCCGACTACGGTCTTTCCGACATCATAGAAGATGCCGTTTCCGTTCAGAGTCGATGCGAAGAGGTTTCCGACGGCTGCGTCCAGTGTGAGCCGCTTGGCGCCGTTCAACCAGTTGTAATCCGTGTAGTGAGCAGCGACCTGTACGAAGTCCACCGTGTTGAAGCCGGCACTGTACCGGGCGTCGTGCGGAGGAGCTTCCTGCACCGAAATGAGAACGTCCTTGAGTGAATCGTCCTGCTGAGGCACCGCGATCGCGGCGCGGCGAAACAGGTTCGATTCGTACAGCGCGCGCTGGCTCGCCAGTACGTCAGCTCTGCGATACACCGCTCCCGGCTTGAACGAGAGTGACTTGAGAATGGTGCGCGTGGATACTCCTTCGTTGCCCTGAACCGTGACCGACGCAACCCTGGAAAGCCAGCGAGGATCGATCCTGATGGTGAGGTCGACTGTCCTCGCCGCCGTGTCCATCACAGTCGACGTATCGAGCACCGCGTCGGAGAACCCGCGATCCCACAATCTCGCATCGAGCAACGCGATCGTGGAGTCGAGCTTGATGAGACTGTAAGGCTGGTTGCGGCGGAGCACGTCGGAACTGCGAAGATCGTTTCGTGCCAGCACCGCAGTGTCCTGCTGGATCCTGATCTGGCGGACGATTGTGGGTGGACCCTCCTTTACCGCAATCGTCACATGCACCATGTGCTGGCCCGTGGGCACTATCGTCGTATCCACCTGGGTCTCACGGTAGCCACGCCTGAAGTAGTACACCAGAACGCGCAGCATATCGCGCGAAAGCTCAGCGCGATCGAGTGTTACGTGCTTGTAGAACAGCGGCGACTTGCTGAGGAGGCACATCGGGCGGAGCAGGACGGATGTGCAGTGGGACTCATCAGTCGCAATGTTCTGTCTCAGGTCGTCCTTGTTTACCGAGTGCACGCCCGACAGGGTGAGCTGACCGATCTCTGGGTTTCCAGCCGAGGGGGGTGCGCCCTGCGCCGTCAGCGGGAAAGCGACGACGGCGGACACGACACTTGCCACCCCAGCTGCCAGGAGCTGCCGGAGGATCCTTTGAATCATGCCGTCGAATGAGCAAAGCCCGGGCCGCGAACGGAGTCGATCTCCCTCGGCAGACCGGCCGGGTGGAATGGCCACACATTTCCTGCGTGAAAAGCGCGTTTCCGGCGCTCAGAGTCCGGAGAGCAGCGCGTCGTTGTTGGCCGTTCCCGCGATCCGCTTGATGAGCCACTCCATCGCGGAGCTGGAGGGCATCTGCTGGAGCCCGCGACGGAGAGTATAAACGTGTTCGAGCTGCTCCGGCTTGAAGAGCTTGTCTTCCCGGCGGGTTCCGCTGATGCCGATGTCGATCGCTGGAAAAATGCGCTTCTCAGCGAGGCTCCGGTCGAGCTTGATCTCGCAATTGCCGGTTCCCTTGAACTCCTCGAAGATTACGTCGTCCATGCGGGAGCCCGTCTCGACGAGCGCGGTCGCGATGATGGTCAGGGATCCGCCACCATTCTCGGGCGATACGGAGCGTGCCGATCCAAAGAAGGCCTTGGGCTTAGCCATCGCCGACGAGTCGAGCCCCCCGCTCATCGTGCGTCCCGTACCACGTTCGATTGTGTTGTACGCGCGGGCCAGTCGCGTGATCGAATCCAGAACGATCACAACGTCCTGCCCAAGCTCGACGAGGCGCCGGGCTCTCTCGAGCGTCATCTCCGCGACGTCCGCGTGACGCTGGGCCGGCATGTCGAAGCTCGATGCCACGACTTCCCCGTGCCCGATCGAGATCATGTCGCTCACTTCCTCGGGCCTTTCGTCAACGAGAAGCACGAAGAGTTGCACGTGCGGCTGGTTGATCGCGATGCCCTCGATCACTGCCTGCAGAAGCATGGTCTTGCCAGCGCGGGCGGGTGCCACGATCAGCGCGCGCTGTCCGTAGCCGATCGGTGCGATGAGATCGATCGCGCGTCGAGTAAGCTCCGGTCCTCCCTTCGCTGGACGGCCTGTTTCCAGAGCGAGCTTCCTGTCGGGATATGAAGCGATGAGCGACGCGAATTCCGGGCGGCGGAGTGCCGTCTCGGGATCGGCGCCATTCACGGAGAGCAGATCCGCCGCCGTGATTCGGCCACGCTGGTCCTTTCCGACCGTCACCGTCACCAGATCCCCGCGCCGGAGGCCGGCCTGGCGAACGAGCTGCGTGGGTACGAATGGATCGTTGGGTTCGGCGAGATAGCTGTGAACCGAGCTCCGAAGGTATCCGGCGTCTCGCTGCGGATCGAACAGCCCTGACGTTTCGCCCTCTACAACGATCGGTCCGATCGGTCCGATCGGACCGCGGGGAGCGGAATCCGTCTGCTGCCGGCTGCGGCGATTGTTCCTTCTGCCGCCAAACTGCTGGCCGTTGTTCTGGCCCTGTCTCTGCTGGTTCTGGTTCTGGTTCGAATTCTGGTTCGAATTCTGGTTCGAATTCTGCTGATTGCCGCTCTGGCCGTTGCGGTTGCGGTGCCGCACTCGACGGAACCTTCCGCGACCCTGTACGCCTCTGTCATTGCCGCCTTCGTTGCCGCCACCACCCGAAGCATCACCGTGGTTACCGGCGCCATCGCCGCCGGAGATGTCAGGCTGATTGCCGCCAGATCCTCCGGTGTCACGATCCTGCGGCACGTCCACGATTCGTGGCTCCGGTGCCGTCACGATCGATGGTGCCGCCTGTGGGGCTGGCTCGAGGTACGGATTCGCGTCGGACAACGAATCGTTTGACGCAGCGTCGTCGGGATTTTTTGCCCGGCCGCGACGGCTTGGACGTCGGCGTTCAGTCATGTAAATGGATTTTCGGGTACAGAGGCGCCGGCGACACTCGCCGCAAGCGCATTACGCAACGGGCGCATGGCGCCAGCGTCGCAGTCACTCCAGTTGTCGTATTGATTTGGAAGCGTCTCGGGATGCGCGGGGCCAACTCACGCGGCGCACCCAGGAACAATGCCTTCTATCTGCGCGCACTGAAGCGCGCCTCATCCGCACTACTTCGATATCGTGCTTCGAGCTACTGCCTTTACGCTAGCACCCTCCGGCGCCATTGTCCAGAGGGATACATTTCGGCAAATGGACGATCTATCATACCCCACGGTTGCGGATCTGGAACAATCCGTGGCTGAAAACCCCGGCGACGCCCAGGCGCTGGTACGCCTCGCCAACGGATACTGGCTCGAAGGCCGCGGCCCCGAACTGGTGGGAGAGATCGCTGATCGCGCCCGGAAACTCGACCCGTCGAGCCGTGGTGCATGGCACATGTGGGCACTGGCGGAATCCGATCCGCGCAACCGTACTGAACGCTGGCGGCAAGTTTCCGGGCAGTTCCCCACGGACGATCTGGCCCGCGCGAATCTTGCCGCCAATGCGGCGGCTCTCGCCGGCGCCGAACACGACTACATGGCCCTCGATCTCGCTATCGCGACGTACGAGCAGCTTCTGGAACGCGCCACCGAACCGATGCAGCGCGAAGCACTTGAAAAGGCGCTTTCGGTATTACGAAAATGGAAATTCTGAGGACAAGTGAACACGCGCTTTGGCCGGCCCGACCTGCTATTCCACGGTCGTCCATGACCGTCCATTGCCAGCCAGTGTCGTCTAACGAACGAAACGGGTGTTCGTCTGATCCAGCTTGTCCAACGTCCTGCTGATATCGTTCCCTATTGCTTCGATACGCGTAACGTGATGTGGATCGAACGCAGGATCATACGGACTGCGCGTCGGCCCGCCTGATACTTCCATCACAGCTTCGAAGTGGTAATTGTGCACCTGCCCGGCCTTAGGATCGCGCCACGATCCCTGCCACGCGAGTTGCTTGTTCTTTGGCCAGATCCCATACGGAAGAGCCATCGAACGGATCTTGTAGCCCGGCACCGCGGAGTCTATTCCCATCTGATTTCGCGCAATCTGCTCCTGAACCACAGCGTCGGAATACTTGTTGAGCATCGCATGCCATACGGTGTGATCGCATAGCTCGAAGCCGTTGTCGGCGAGCCACTTCACCTTCTGGAACCGCCATTCCTTCTTCTGCCCGCTGAACTTGACGTTGTCGCCGAAGAAATTGTGTCCGGCGGCTCCCCCGTTCAGCATGCAGAACACGGCGCGATTCTTCCAGCCTGGATGTGACTTGGCGAAGTCGAGCCATATTCCAACACCGCTCGTGGGGTCTATCTCGAGCTTCCCGTTTCGCTCGATGTAGCTGAACTGGCTCGGAGAAGCGTCGTCGAAAACCACGACGATCGGGGACATTCCAACAGGAACGTCCGTGAAGTTTTTGTCCAGCACCTGCGAAAGGTTGACCGGACGGTAGCCGCGGCGGTAAGCGTCCTCGAGATCCGCGCGAAAGTGCTCGCGGGTTCTGCTGTATAGCGCATCGTGATCGCCGATCAGATGATATTCGAGCACCGGGATGCGCCCCATCCGGTTCGAAGGACGAGACTGGGCCCCGCCCGAGGCTTCAAGGGCCGGCTTTGCAGGGGCCGGCGTTGCCGGGGCCGGCGTTGCCGGGGCCGGCGTTGCCGGGGTGATCGTCTCCGTCGTGGCCGGGGTACTATCCGGACTGTGCGACGACAGGCTCGCGCGGTCACGAGCCTCTCCGTTCGCGCATGCTGCTGCACCGATTACGGCTATTGAAACAATCGCGACTGCTAATGGACGATACATTCTCATCATGATTCCACGGTTCAGAAGACCAACCAGAAGGCAATATATACTGGCCGCGATGTCGCTTCTCATCATCGCCATCTACGCCGGCGACTTCTGGCTCGGCAGCTGCGGCGGTGACGGCTGCCCGAGTGCGGCTGACATCCGATCGTTCCACCCGGATGAGGGTGGACGGGTCATGGATCGGGCCGGAAACTTCATGAGCCGGCTGGCGGTCGTCCGACGCGTCAATGTACCGCTAAGCGCAGTTCCTGTTCCAGTGCGGCAGGCGTTCGTCGCCACGGAGGACCGCAGGTTCTATCAGCACAGCGGCATCGACTGGCGCGCGCTCGCGCGCGCAACCGTTCGCAATATCAGGGCCGGTGGAGTGCGAGAAGGATTCTCCACGATCACTATGCAGGTAGTTCGCAACACCTTCGCAGTCCGCAAGTATCGCGGCCGCTCGTTCCGGCAGAAGCTCCTCGAGATGCGCCTGTCGCGTCTGCTAGAGAAGAATCTCACAAAAAATCAGATTCTCGAACTTTATCTCAACGTCATCTACCTCGGCAACGGTGTGTACGGAGTCGAGGCAGCGAGCAGGGACCTCTTCGGCAAGAGTGTCAGCGACCTGACCGTGCCCGAAGGTGCAGTCCTCGCCGCACTCCCCAAGGGTCCCTCTGCGTACACTCCGCGACGATCGCCGCGCCGAGCCGTGGCGCGACGCAATCTCGTGCTTGGACTGATGGCCAAGGAAGGATACATATCGTCGGCACAGGCCGATTCGTATTCCAGCGCGCCACTCAAGGTTGCGAAGAACGAGTGGCGTCCTGACATGACTGGCGATTCGTACGCGATAGACGCAGTACGCGATGTCGTGGATTCGGTGCTCAAGAGCGGTTCTCTCGACGTCAACGATCTCACGGTTTACACCACGCTCGACACTCGCGCACAGAATTCGGCGGATCGTGCGGTGCGGCGACAGGCAGCGGTGATCCAGCAGCAAAGCGGTGAGCGCCGCGGTGCGCACGTCGAGGGCGCAATGGTCGCGCTGGACCCGCGTACAGGCGACATTCGCGCGCTCGTCGGCGGCCGCCGGTTCGAACGCGGCAGCTTCGACCGCGCCCTGCTTGCGCACCGCCAGCCGGGATCGGCATTCAAGCCGTTCGTGTACGCGACGGCGCTCGCGGCTGGCTACACGCCTTCGAGCGAGGTTGATGACGAGCCGATCAGCGTGAAGATCGGACGCACGACATGGTCTCCGAAGAACTACGGCGGCGAATACGGCGGTCACGTCACATTCCGGCGCGCGCTCATGCGATCGGAAAACGCCGCGACGGTTCGCGTGAGTCAGGTGGTAGGAATTCCGGCGGTCATTGCAACTGCGCATCGTCTTGGAATTCAGAGCGACTTGCCGGCCGTTCCGTCCGCCGCGCTCGGCGCGCTCGAAGTCACTCCCATTGAGCTGGTCACGTCATACGCGCCATTCGCGAACGGAGGATGGCGCGTGACTCCGCGCCTTGTGCGCCGCATTCAGACCGCCGATGGCACCGTTCTGTGGAGCAGCGACAACCAGCGTGTTCGAGTGATGGACCCGCGCGACGCGTACCAGTTGACCTCGATGCTGCAGGGCGTCGTGAATTACGGCACCGGAAACGTCATCCGTGACCTTGGTGTCACAGGGCTGGTCGCCGGAAAGACGGGGACCACCAACGATGGCACCGACGTCTGGTTCATGGGCTACACGCCCACGCTTGTCGCGGGGTTCTGGTTCGGATATGACACTCCGCGTCCGATCGCCTACAACGCTTCCGGCGGAACGCTCGCCGCTCCCGCGTGGGCTGATTTCTACAGCAATGGCTGGGACGACCCCGATCCGCCGAACGCTTGGCAGGCACCAGCCGGGATGGTGTCGGCTGTGATCGATGCGCGCACGGGATACCTGGCCACCGAATGGTGCCCGGTCACAATGAAGGCGTACTACAAGCCTGGAACAGTACCGACGACGCCATGCCCCGTGCACAGCGGCCCGCCGGAGCCAGTGATCGACACTACTGCCACGCCGATCCAGCAGGTGCCGCAGGTTGTGGAAAAGATCGGGAAGGGAATCGGCGGCTTCTTCAAGCGGATCTTCAAGCGCCCGTAGCCGGGAAGCCAGAACGGTCGGCTGGATAGCCCAGCCGACCGCTTCACTCGTCTCCTCGCTTCGCTCACACGAGGCCAAGCCACTCCTGTGACCCGCCCGTGTATCCCGGAAAAATCTTCTCGACGCGTGTCGCGCCGAGGTGCTTGACCGCAACTTCGCTGAACACGGTGCGGAAATCGGTGGTGAGCTTGAGATCGCGCCCCTCGTTCAACTGATCGGGCGCGAGTCCGGGCCACTTGCCGTACACCTTTCCTCCCTTCACGCCGCCGCCAAGGACGAAGAACGCCGTGGCGTGACCGTGATCAGTACCGCGATTTCCATTCTCGTGCGCCGTGCGTCCGAATTCGGACATCGTCAATACGAGAACATCGTTCATCTGGTCGCCCAGATCCTGCGTGAAAGCGGCCAGAGTCTTCGCGAAATCATCGAGTCTCCCCGCAAGCTGGCCGGTCCCGTTCCCCTGATTCACGTGTGTGTCCCAGCCGCCGACATCAGCGAATGCAACTTCCAAACCAACGTTCGCCTTTATGAGCTGGGCGATCTGCATCAGGCGCTGCCCGAACTGCGACTTCGGGTATTGTGCGTTATTACGCGGTGCATACTGCTGCGGGTTTGCGGCGTGAAGCATCTTCACCGCGTCGAACATCTCCTGTCCGGTTCCGTGCACAAGATCCGCACTTCCCGTGCGGTACAGCGCTTCGAGCCGCTCCACTTCGGTGCCGGTCGCTCGCACCGAAAACTCGCCCAGCGAATTCATGGCGATGGTCTCCGCAGGTCCTTCCATGATGCGCGGTGTCTGCGGTGTCATCGCGATGGCACGAAACGGCGCGGCCTGGCACTGCTGGCACGTTCCCTCGACCGCGAGAAGCCGGTTGAGCCAGCCGTCGGAGGTGCCCTTGATGTCGGGCGTTCCGGTTTCCATGAAGTCCTGCGCGTCGAAGTGCGATCGTGATGTACTCGGGCTTCCGACCGCGTGTATCGGCGCCAGAAGCTTCTGATCCCACAGCGGCTTGAGCGGGGCGAGCGAAGGATGCAGTCCAAAGAATCCGTCGAGATCGATCGCGCCCGCAGCCTGGCCCGGTCTTGCCACCGCGATCGTAGGCCGCATGTCGTAGTATGCCTTCTCGGCGTGAGGCACGACCACGTTCAATCCGTCGGCGGCGCCGCGCTGGAACAGACAGACGAGCGTCTTGCCCTTCGGCACATTCTTCAGCTCCATTCCATACGCCATTCGACGCAGGAAGCTCGGGCTGAGTCCCATGGTGACGAGCGCAAGCGCTCCGGATTTTACGAATACTCTGCGGTCCATTCCATCCTCTCTCGTAACGCGCGATGCCGCGCGGGGCATTCCGTAGGTTCGTACTTCTGATTCGTCCTTTCTATCTGCGCTGGAACTCGGGGGCGCCGAGTGCCAGGCCGACTACCTGCGCCAGACCGGTCAATTGAGGCGGTGGCCCCACGACCGGATTTCTGGCCAGCGCACGCCCCAATCCCGCGAGGCCGTCCTGCTTGGCCGCGCCCTTTGCGTTACGGTTGCCGGCAGCGGCGCCATTCTGGTCGCCTGCATTCATCATCGTCATGTCCGTTGCGCCATCGTCACCCGCCATCGAAACCTTCGATTGTGTTTGGGCCTGTGCTGATGCCTGCTGTGCTGCGCTTGCCGCGAGCGGGTGTTCGCCACTCATGAGGATCTTTCTCGTGTCAGGTGAGGCAGCGCCTTGCAGAATACTCGACACGACTGCGTCCACCTGTGCCGAGCGTGGCGCGCCCGCGAGTGCGTCCGAACCAGGCCACGTGGAAATCGTGGCTCCCGGAAGTCTGTTGGCCGCGACCGCCTGGCCGAAATTGATCCGATTCAGTATCGCGCCGGTATTCATCCATGCGTCGCCCGTCTCCGGCCAGCCATTCGGGTCGCGGTGGCCGAAGATCGGCTCGCCAAGATACGCCACAGCGAGCGCGGTACGCGGCGTTGTATCCGGCTCGGCGCCAAGTGCGCGCGCAGCGCTCACCACGACCTCGAATGGTGACTTCACCTTCGAGTGGTAAGCCCGGGACGAGAAGAACTCGGGCGAAGAGACTATCGTCCGCACGACCGCGCGAATGTCGCCGTCGGTTTTCATGTATGTTTGCGTCGCTGCGTTGACCAGAGCCGTCGATGGCGAATCGCTCACGAAGCGTCGCGCCAGCTCGAGCGAGAGGAAATGCGCGGTCGCGGGACTGCGCGCGAGAATATCGAGAACATCCTCGCCATCCTGTTCACCGCGTCCTGCCGCCAGCTTGTGGCCCAGCAACGTCTTCTCTCCAGCGTCGTGCCATTCGGGACGGAATATGAAACCGCCCCCCTGCGCCGGCAGGCGCACGCTCCATCCGGTGAGCGCGCGGGCCGCTTCTATCACGTCCTGCTGCGAGTATCCGCCGTCCACGCCGAGGGTGTGAAGCTCCATCAGCTCACGGCCATAGTTCTCGTTGAGCCCCGCCTTCTTTTGCGCGGCGGCTCGCTGGCGAAGCTGTTGCGCCTGCGCCGGATCCAGGTTGCGACGCCGGATCACGGCCTCGATGTCGGGTTGCCGGGCCGCGCCGTTAGCGCCGCGCGCGAGCGTCATTCCGCCACGCACCGCGGCAAGTGTCGGCTGGCCCGGATTGGCGTGACTCTGCGCGTTGTCCAGATACACCAGCATTGCCGGCGAATGCGCGACCGCGCCAAGCAGATCACGAAACTTTCCCAGTGCATGATCGCGGATCGTGCGGTCGTAGTCGGTCAGATAGTACGCCTCGACCGGGTTCTTGCCGACGAAAACGTTGAAATGATTTTCCCAGAAATCAGTCATGACCTCGCGTAGCTGCCGATCGCTCGCTACTGCTCTCGCAACGCGCGCCGACTCGAGCTGTCCGACTACCTGTGCGCGCGACTTGCGGATCGCCTGAAGCGCGTCGGGAGCGTTGTCACGCGCCGCACCGGTCGTGTCGCGCTTGATCATGCGCTGCTCGCGCTGTGCCTGTGCATACTGGGCCGCGAGCGCGTTCTGGTCCTGCTGAAGATACGTGTAACGCCCGAGAAGCTGATCCATCGAGCTGTCGTTGATCCGTTCAGGTTGTAGTTGCTCGTCAATCCACGCGTCAACGCCCGTGGCGCGCACCTTCGAGACATCTCCTGGCCGCGGTCCGTATGCGAGGCGATTCAGCACCTGGATCACCTGCTGGTCCGCAGTCTGCTCGCGCGCGATTCCTGACGGCGCCATTGCCGAGCTCGGTGCGATCTTGCGCTGCTGCGCAGACGCAAGCACGGGAACGAACACGGCAGCCACTGCCAAGCGACGTATCACCTTTTCTCCTGAAACGGATGTTGTATCAATCACACCCGTTGGACGCACGATCCCTCCAGCCGTTAACGGCGGCGTAAAGGCACGGCGCTGGCCGCCGTTGCACCGAGCAGTGCGAAACGGTACTACCGAGTCAGACCGTCACGGTTCGAGCGTCGTGCGGCTAGATGTGAATCGCCCGTCCGGTTACGGCGAGCGCTGCTTCCTTCACGGCTTCGCTGAGCGTCGGGTGGGGATGAACGGTGATTCCGATATCCTCGCTCGAACCGCGGAATTCCATTGCGAGCACGACTTCCTGCAACAGATCCGCAGCATCAACGGATACGATGTGACATCCAAGAATCTCGTCGGTCTCCGCGTCGGCCACGAACTTCACGAAACCCTGCGTCTCGGCCATCGTACGCGCGCGGCCGTTCGCGGAAAGCGGGAACTTGCCCACCTTGTACTGCCTGCCTGATGTTCTCACCTCATGCTCGGAGAGTCCGCACGACGCGATCTCGGGATGCGTATACACGACCGACGGCATGGACTTGTAGTCCATGTGAGCCGTGTGGCCGGCGATCACTTCCGCAGCGACGACTCCTTCCTCCTCTGCCTTGTGTGCGAGAAGCTTGCCGCCCACAGCGTCGCCGATCGCGTAGACATGCGGCAGATTCGTGCGCATCTGCGCATCCACGGCAATCTCGCCGCGCGCGCCAAGTGTGAGTCCGAGCCCCGGTGCGTCAATTCCCGTGAGCACCGGCTTGCGACCGACTGCGACCAGAACGTAGTCGGCTTCGAGCGTTTCCTTCGTGCCGTCCTTCTCAACGTCCACGAAAACCTTCGCCCCATCGCGTTGCCCGCCGGTGACGCGCGTCGCAACGCGAAGCTCGAGCCCCTGCTTGCGGAAGATCCGGTCCGATTCCTTGACGACATCGGCATCCATGCCCGGGAGGATCGTCGGAGCGAGCTCGACGACGGTGACCTTTGCACCAAGCCTGCGCCATACCGACCCCAGCTCGAGCCCGATGACGCCGCCGCCGATCACGATGAGATGCTTCGGAACTTCTGGAATGGACAGCGCTCCGACGTTGGACAGAACCCGCTCCTCGTCGAATTTGAAGAAGGGCAGCTCGATGGGCAGCGATCCCGTCGCGATGATCACGTCCTTCGCCTGGTACTGCGTGACCGCTCCACCGGAATCGGCCACGTCCACTACGTTGTCGGCGCGCAGCGTCCCGCGACCTTTGGCCCAAGTGATCTTGTTCTTGCGGAAGAGGAACTCGATTCCCTTGGTGTTCTGCGCAACAACGTCGAGCTTGCGCTGCATCATCACGCCCAGGTCGGCGCTGACACCCTCGATCTTCACACCGTGTTCGGCGGCATGACTTCTCGCGAATTCCAGATGCTCGGTGGATGTCAGCAGCGCCTTGGACGGAATGCAGCCCACGTTGACGCAGGTACCGCCCAGCGTCCTGTCCATCTCCACGCAGACAGTGTTCAGCCCGAGTTGCGCCGCGCGAATTGCGGCTACGTAGCCGCCAGGACCGCCACCTATGATGAGAACGTCGCAGTTGTTCATTTATTCAACACTCAGCGATGCGTACCGCGGGCTTGCCGCCGGTGGCACAGCGCCAGTTGAGATTGTAGTTATGAAGGAGGCGGCATCGGGACATACCATGAGCGTGCCGACGCGCTCCGCAGTCAGAAAACCTGCCGCGACCATGCCCTGCAGATGTGCAAGCAGCGGTTGGTAGAATCCATCCACATCAATGAGCGCTATCGGCTTGGAGTGTATCCCGATCTGGGCCCAGGTGAATGCCTCGAAGAATTCGTCGAGAGTGCCTATACCGCCTGGGAGCACCGCGATCGCGTCTGCGAGATCCATGATGCGAGCCTTTCGCTCGTGCATCGTGTCGACCAAATGCAGCTCGCTGATTCCCGCGTGTGCGATCTCGCGATGGCCAAGCGAGCGCGGAAGAACACCGGTCACATGGCCGCCGGCGGCGAGCGCGGCGTCGGCCAGTTCGCCCATGAGTCCGCGTGACGCACCACCATATATGATGTCGTGACCATTCCGCGCGAGACCTTCGCCCAGCGCGCGAGCAGCCTCCGCAAAATGCGGAGAACTACCGGTGTTCGCCCCGCAGTAGACTGCTACGCGCATCCCGCGAGTCGTTCAGAAGCGTTGTCGCGCAGGACTGGCGCCATCACTCGATGAGCATCGTCGCAGGGTCTTCCATCAATTCCTTGACCTTGACCAGGAAGAGCACCGCGGCCTGTCCATCGATTATCCGGTGATCGTACGAAAGCGCGACATACATCATCGGGCGAATCTCGACCTTGCCGTCTATCGCGACCGGGCGGTCCTGGATCTTGTGAAGGCCAAGTATCGCGACCTGCGGATAATTGATGATCGGCGTTGAGACGAGCGAGCCGAATACGCCACCGTTCGTGATCGTGAACGAGCCGCCCGTGAGATCGTCCATCGTGAGCTTCACATCGCGCGCCTTCTTCGCTACCGTCGTGATGTCACGGGAGATGGCGAGCAGCCCCTTCTGGTCCGCGTCCTTGATGTTCGGAACGACGAGGCCCTGATCGGAGGCGACGGCGATGCCCATGTTCACGTAATTCTTGTATACGATCTCGTCTCCGTCGAGCTGCGCGTTGACGACCGGATACTCCTTGAGTGCGAGACACGCCGCACGCACGAAGAACGGCATGAACGAGAGTCGTACGCCGTGCTGCTTCTCCACCCGGTCGCGCACGCGTTCGCGCAACTCGGACACGGCGGTCATGTCGATTTCGTTGAACGTAGTGAGGTGCGCCGTAGCGACATGCGACTGCAGAAGGTTCTCTGCGATTCGCTTGCGCCGCGTTGAAAGCTTCTCGCGCGTCTCACGTTCTCCGTTACGCGCTGCCGGCGGCCGGTGCAATGCCGGCGGCCCCGACGAAACGGGCGCGGCTGGCGACGTCGCGCTCGCAGTTTGCGAAGCTGCGGCCAGCACATCCGGCTTGCTCACCACTCCGCCACGTCCAGTTCCCTGCACGGCGGAGATATCCACACCGCGCTCTTCTGCCACACGGCGAGCCGCTGGGGCGGACTTCTGGAACCCCGCGGCCGGAGCCGTTGGTGTCGTTACGGGAGTCGCTACGGGTGTAGTTGTAGTTGTGGCTGTCGCTGCGGGTGTCGCTGCGGGTGTCGCTGCGGGTGTGCCGGTGGGGGCTGTCGCGGCGGCGGCTGCCACGCTCGAGC
>JALYYT010000348.1 GCA_030946285.1 Gemmatimonadota bacterium | reverse complement strand
GCTCGGGAAGGGCTTCCCCGATCCGCCAAAGATCGTTCGCGTGGACCAGATCGCGTCCGACGTGTACTGGAAGGCGCCGTCGTTCAGCAAGCAGCTCATCAAGGGACGCCGCGACACGCTGGTCCTTCCAACCGACATCAACTACCACCGCGATCACCTCGGGATAGTCCAGAACAATTTCGCGAGTATCATCCGCATCGGTGACGGCGACGAGGTGCAGGACGTCCCGCACCCGCTCTCGGCGCTGGGCCTGCAGGATTACGACTTCCAGGTCGGTGATTCTCTTCAGATCCGCCTCGGCGATCGCACGCTCGACGTGATTCAGCTTCGGTTTCGGCCGAAGGATCAGGATGCTGCGCGCGCGATCGGGTCTGTGTACATCGACCGCGAGAGCGGTGCGGTGGTACGCATGGCGATCGGATTTACCCGCACGGCGTTGCGCGACAAGGACCTGGAGGATCTGTCCGTTGTTCTGGAGAGTGGCCTGATCGAAGGTCGGTTCTGGCTCCCGCGACGGCAGGAGTTAGAAATAAAGCGCACTGGCACCTGGCTGGATTATCCCGCGCGCGGAATCATCAGGGGCAGGTGGGACATCGACGACTACCAGGTCAATGTTCCCGTCGATGCGGCCTTCGACACCGGACCGGAAATTGAAGCCGCGCCTGGCGCAAAAGTCTCTCGCGCGGGTCTCATCTCAACTCCGGGTTTCACGTTCCGTGGGACCGTGCTCGACTCTTTGCCGCCGGACGTAAAGGCTTTTGCAAGCAGCGACGTTACGCGATTGCACGACGAGGTCAACGGACTCGTGCGAGCGAGTACGATTGACCGAGTGAATTCGATTGCGCTGGCTGGCTCTTCGGTGAGTAATTTTGTGCACTTCGACAGGGTAGAGGGGATAGCACTGGGCGGAGCGTTGACGCTGCATCCGGTCACGCGAGTCGCGCTGAGCGGTGGCGCGAGTTATGGGTTCTCCGATCGTGGGGTGAAGCCGCATGCATCGCTGGCATTCACAGCGCCAGACGGCGTCACGATTACGGCCTCCGGTTACAGGACTCTCCACGACGTGTCGGTAGTCCCGGAGCGTTCCGGTCTGATCAACAGTTTTGCCGCTCAGGAATACGCGAGCGATTATACAGGTCTGTTCAACGCGCGCGGCGGATCGCTGTCGATCGCAGCGCCTTCCGGTATGGCGCTTCGGCCTACACTGGAGCTGGCGCTGGAAGACCAGAGCATGGCCACAGTGCACGCGCGGCCGGTGACAAACAATTTCGGACCGGCGCAGGCCGCCACCGCAGTGAGGGAAGCACGCGCCACGCTGCACGTCGAAGCGCCACGGTTCGATCTGTTCGGCCTGTCGGCGTCGGCCGTGCTGTCGCTGTCTGCGATGAACGACAGGGCCAGTACCGGAACATCACTCAGCTCGACACACGCTCGAGGCATCGGTACACTCGACGCAACTCGCAACTTCGGAAGCAATCAGCTGGCAGTATCCGTGCTCGCAGCTGGCGTTACCAACGGCCTGACTGCGCCTCCTCAATCAATCGTCTATCTGGGCGGTCCGGTAACTGCTCCGGGATACGAATTTCACTCGCTGGCCGGCGAAAGGGCAGTTACAGTTGGGGTGGAATGGCGAACACGAATTCCGTTCGTTCCGGTTTCGCTCGGATCATGGGGCCGCTCCCCCGCATCGGCGACGCTCGCACCATTCGCGCACGCAGCATGGGTCGATGGAAAGGGATGGTATCCGAGCGTCGGAGCCGGCCTGCTCACCGTTTTCGACATTCTGCGATTCGACGTAGCTCGCGGAACTCGTGATGGGCGCTGGAGCTTCTACTTCGACGTGAGCCGCGACTTCTGGGGAATTCTCTAGGCACTGATGCGACAGTCAGCGCTGGCTACACCACGCGCAGCACGTCCTCGGCGGGACCGGCGTCGCCCGTCCCGAGCAGTTTCGTTATCTCGTGAAGTGCCTGGGTCGCGCGCGGCCACGTAAACCGCGTTGCCGCGGCGTTCATGGGCAGCCATGCATACTCGGCGTGCTCGTCGCCAAGGGTCACCAATGAGCCGCTGTCCACGAAGGCACAGAAGACAATCGCGAGCTCGACTCGGGACAGCTTCGGCAGATAGAAAGAGTGTACGGTAATCGTATACAGTCGCTGCGCGACCAGCCCGGTTTCCTCGGCGAGCTCGCGGAGAGCCGCCGCTTCCGGAGTTTCATCCGCCTCGATGTGGCCGTGCACTGCCTCCCATGCTCCGGAAGAGCGTGTACCTTCGGCGCGTTTCAACGTGAGCACCCGCCACACCTCGGTTGACGGATCCACGACGTAGACATCAACCACCCCGACTTCGAGCCGAGGGGCGGTCATGAGCGCCCTGGAGTAGCGTGGTTGGAGACGATCAGTATCATGCAGTGAATATGGCGTCCCTGCAGCCTCCGGAGACAGCTCCGCTCTGGACTCCGTGACAACCGATTCGGGAAACGCATCATCCTCATCCGACGCTTGGTCGGAATCCAGCACCCGTGCGACCTCGCCGGGAGTAGTCTCGCCACTCAGAACACGCGCTATACCACTTGCCCAGAGCGAACGCATTCCGTCGGCGCGAGCAGCCGCTGCGACGACGGTAGCTGGTTCGCCGCTCACCACCAGCCGTGTGAGCGCCATGGTCATCGTGAGCATTTCGACCGCGGCGATGCGGCCAAGAAATCCGGTTCCCGCGCATGACGCGCAGCCACGGCCGGCATTCAGCGTGGCGCCGCTCGGTACGCAGTCCCACAGCCGTGGTGGAACCGGCTCATCGCTTGGACCGGCGCAGGCCTCACACGTCCGCCGCAGAAGCCGCTGCGCGATCACGCCCTTGAGCGCAGTTCCGGTTCGTGCAGCTTCGATACCGAGGTCGGCGAGACGAGTGAGTGCACTCGCAGCGTCGATGGTATGCAGCGTCGCGAAGACGAGATGACCGGTGAGAGCAGCCTGGATCGCGACCGACGCCGTCTCGGCATCGCGCACTTCACCCACCAGAATCACATCGGGATCCTGGCGGAGTATCGATCGCAATGCCGACGCGAATGTGAGTCCAGCCTTGTCGTTCACCTGAGACTGCACGATTCCGGGAATGCGGTACTCGACCGGATCTTCCACGGTGACCACGTTGAGCCCGCGCTGCACGAGCAGGTTCAGCGCCGAATACAGCGTCGTCGTCTTGCCGGACCCAGTCGGGCCCGTGACGAGAATCAGTCCTTCACGAGTATCGAGCAACCGCGTAAACCGGGCGCAGTCCGACGGATCGAAGCCGAGCGCGTCGAGTGGCCGAACCCCACCGCGAGCATCGAGAATCCGGATCACGACCTTCTCTCCGTGCGCCGCCGGCAGCGTGGAGACGCGTAGATCGACGTTCTCACCATCCACGAGCATGAGCGCGCGCCCGCTCTGCGGCCGTAGCCGGTCTGCGATGTCCATTCGCGCCATGATCTTCACGCGTGAAACCAGCGGTACACCCACGCCACGTGGCAGTGTCAGAGCGGTACGGAGAACTCCGTCAACGCGGAACCGGACCAGAACACTATCCTCTTCCGATTCCAGGTGGATGTCGCTCGCGCGCGCTCCGATCCCTTCGGAAACTATGTGATCC
>JALYYT010000366.1 GCA_030946285.1 Gemmatimonadota bacterium | reverse complement strand
CCCGGAAGAACCAGCCGCCTCTTTCTTTTCCTGATGTCTACGGCGACTATCGGTCGGTGAAGTCCGTCTTCACGGTCACAACACGGCACGTCTCGGCGATCAGTTCTGCAACATTGCTCACATCGTTGAGAGAGATCATCTCGCTCGGAGAATGCATGTAGCGGTTGGGAATTGAAACGAGGCCTGTCGCGACCCCTTCCCGCGCAATGTGAATGGCATCGGCGTCAGTGCCCGTGTCGCGACCTGCGGCGTGCACGGTGAATGGAATCTTCTTCTTCTCCGCGACATCCCTCAACAGCCTGAAGACGACCGGCGAGACCACAGCGCCACGCGTCAGCACGGGACCGCCATCGAGTTTTGCCTCGCCGTGCTCCTTCTTGTCGATGTTCGGATGATCGATGGCGAAGGTAACGTCAACCACGATCGCCATCTTCGGCTGCAGCGAGTGTGCGCCGACGAGCGCTCCACCGCCGTGATACGCTATCTCTTCCTGTGCAGTGGCGACCGCTACCACCTTCGCCTTGCCAGGTTTCTGCGCATAACGTCGCAGTGCTTCGAGAACCGTGAACGCGCCGATCCGGTTGTCTATCGAGCGTGAAGCAAGCCGCGAGTTCGGAAGTTCGATCGCGCGGGCGTCGATCACACCCGGATCACCGACCGCGAGCATCTCGAGACACTCCTTCTTGTTGCGTGCTCCGATGTCCACCCACAGGTCACGCATGCGCGGTCCCTTCTCACGATCCTCGGGCCGGATGACGTGCACCGGAATCTTTCCGACAACCCCAAGCACGTCACCGTTACGACCGTTGAATCGTATTCGCTGTCCGACCAGTACCTGCGGATCCCAACCGCCAATCGGTGCAACGTAAGCGTATCCCTCGTCGTCGATGTATGTGACGATGACGCCGATCTCGTCAATGTGTCCTGCGAGCATGATCGTCGGCGATCCACCAGCGTTGACCACCGCCATCGAGTTGCCGGCGACATCCGAAGTCACCTCGGCGAACTTCGCGGCTTCGGCGCGCCAGACTTTTGCCGGGGCGCTTTCGAAGCCGGACGGGCCGGGTGTATCCAGAAGCAGTTTTAGAAACTTGATCGAGTCTGAACTGAACATGGTCGAATTAGTTACCGCGCCCCGAACGCGAACGGCATCCGGGGCGTGGGCTGGTGAGCCTGCCTACTCAATAAACATCGGCACGTGCTTGTTTCTCGTAAAGAACTTACCGCTCCATCCGTTCACGACAAACGGCCGGATTTCGGTCGATGCGCCGTCGCGCCAAATCGTGCAGCCAAAGACGCGTGTCAGCGAAGAACCGCCTTTGCTATCGTCTGAAGTTGCATGTTTGAAGTGCCTTCGTAGATGGTTCCGATCTTGCCATCCCTGAAGAATTTCTCCACAGGATAATCGGTGGTGTACCCGTATCCGCCGAACAACTCGACGCAGAGTGAAGTCACACGTCCACACACCTGGGACGAGTAGAGCTTGGCCATGGCACCTTCTCGAGCGATGTCGTGTCCCCCATCCTTCAACCGTGTCGCGTTGTACACCATCAACCGCGCCGCCTCGAGTTCCGTGGCTGCCTGCGCCACCTGAAACTGGATCCCCTGCATCTCCGACAGTGGTTTGCCGAACTGGCGTCGCTCCTTGAGGTACGCGGTCGCGGCATTCAGGGCACCCTGCGCGACTCCGATCATCTGCGCACCGATTCCAATTCGCCCCTCGTTGAGCGTCTCGATAGCGATCCGGTATCCCTGCCCCGCTGGACCGAGGACGTTCTCCGCCGGCACCTCGCAGTTGTCCAGGAGGAGCTCCACCGTGGACGATGCGCGGATGCCGAGTTTATCCTCCTTCTTTCCAACTCCGAAACCGGGGAAATCACGCTCGATGATGAACGCGGTGATTCCCTTGTATCCCGCGGAAGGGTCAACCGTGGCGAACACGACGTACACGCCGGCTTCGGCTCCATTGGTGATCCAGAGCTTTCTTCCGTTCAGAATGTAGTTGTCACCGCGCTTCTCGGCGCGCGTCGCGAGCGCGAATGCATCGGAGCCCGATCCAGCTTCGGATAGAGCGTACGAGCCGAGAGTCCCTCTCGTGAGCATGCCGAGGTACTTCGACTTCTGATCCTCGTTGCCGTAGCGGGATATGGGATAGTTGACGAGCGTGTTCTGCACATCGCACACGATCGCTGCGGAAGCGTCAACCTTGGACAGCTCTTCGACCGCGAGCGTCACCATCATGAGCGATCCACCAGCACCACCATACTGTTCCGCGACTTCGATCCCCATCAACCCGAGGTCGAAATACTGGGGCACGAGGGCCTCGTCCATCTTTCCGGCTCGTTCCATGTCCTTGACGCGCGGAGCGACTTCTGTCGCAGCAAAGGCCGCCACAGCGTCGCGGAACATCAACTCGTCCTCGGAAAGCGTGGTGAGCGCGGGACGGATATCGGTGATCGTAGTCATCTGGGCACGAGTGTCGCGTATCTGGCTGTGGGTATTGATCAGTTCTGGCGCGGCTCCTGGTGCCGGAGTCATCGCGCGTCGTATAGTATAGGGGAATCCACCGCAGCCCGCGATGCCCGGCGGTGGGTCAGACCAACCCGGACCACATGCGTGTTCTCCTCGTAGAAGACGATCCCGAGCTCGCCGCAGTCATCACGGAGGGGCTCCGGCAGCAGCACATGGAAGTGGTCCTTGCGCGCGATTTCGCCGAGGGCCGCGAGCGGAGCCTGTTCGGAAGCTTCGACGTCATGATCCTGGATGTCCTCCTTCCCGGCGGCAACGGGTTCGAGTTGTGCCGTCTCATCCGTGAAAGGGAAATAGCCTCGCCAATTCTCATGCTCACGGCTCGCGATGCGGTCGAGGATCGGGTGCGCGGCCTCGAGGCAGGCGCCGACGACTACCTCACGAAGCCCTTCGCGTTCATGGAGCTCGTTGCCCGGATTCGAGCGCTCGCCCGGCGTCGTCCGGCCATCACGCCTGAGCAATATGATGTAGCGGATCTCCACGTTGACATTCCAACGCGCACCGTCACTCGGTCCGGTGTGTTGATCTCGCTCACGGCCAAGGAGTTCTCGCTGCTCGAGTTCCTCGTCGAGAACGCCGGGAATGTGGTGACGCGGGCCGCAATAACAGCGCATGTGTGGGACGAGAATCACGATCCCTTCACCAACGTGCTCGAGGTTCTGGTCCGACGCCTGCGGCGGAAGATTGACGACGGGTTCGAGCCGAGACTGATCCACACACTTCGCGGGGCCGGTTACAGGCTCGGCACTTGACCGACGATCTTGCGCTCCTGCGCCGGCGACTGACCGCCTGGTATGCGGTAACGCTCGGTACGATCGTGCTTCTGCTCGGCTCCGGACTCTTTGTCGCCATCCGGCAACAGATCGCCTCACAGCTGGATTCCTCGCTGGTGATGGCGACCGACGCGATTCGCCGCGCCACGAACATTCGTGAAGCAGAGGAACGCTCGGGGTCCGGCGCGGTGATGGACGCGGTGGGCGAACTGCGAATACCGGATCGCGTACTGTATCTTTTTGATGGATCAGCGCTGCCGCTCGTACCAGCCAGCGCGCCGCTCCGGATCACCGAGGCCGCGGTCCGGGCGCTCCGAGACTCTGCGACCCTTGAGACGCTTCGATACAAGGATGATCGTGTGCTGCGCCTCTATGCACGCAGCTTCACGTCATTCCACAGCCACCGGCTCTACGTCGCCGTCGCCGTCGCCGATCAGGTGGAGCTGGAAGACCGGTACGCGGCTCTCATCGTCGCGTTCGGAGCTGCCGCAATGGTTGCCCTGGTGCTGTTCGCGGCCGGAGGATCGTTCCTGACGCGCAAGTCTGTGGAGCCAGTCGAGCGCACGATGAGCTACATGCGCCGGTTCATGGCCGACGCCGCGCACGAGCTTCGGACGCCCCTCGCCGTAGTTCGAAGCCGCGCGGAAGTCGCGCTCGCGGACGTGCCTGACCCTGTGCGCCAACGGGAAGCGCTCGCTGCCATCGAACGTGAAGCGGTCCGGCTCGGAAGGATCGTCGAGGACCTATTGCTGCTCGCCCGTTCGGATTCAGGAGGCTGGACGGTGAACCTGACGCGGATCTTTCTCGATGACGTCGTTTCGGACGCCGTCGGCGCGGCCAGCGCGCTCGCGAGTCGCAGCGGAGTCAGCCTGAGCATGGAAAGCTTCGAGGAGGCTGCGATCGAGGGCGACGAAGCTCTCGTCCGCCAACTGCTCATGATCATTCTCGACAACGCCATCAAGTTCACGCCGAACTGTGGATCGGTCACGGTATCGGTGACCGATGGACCGCAGGGCGCGGTCGTAACCGTGGGCGATACCGGTTGTGGAATTCTGCCGGACCAGATCGGTCACGTGTTCGAGCGATTCTACAGGGGCGATACGGCTCGCGGACGAGGCGATGGGGCCGGTCTCGGCCTGTCGATCGCGAAGTGGATCGCGGATGTGCACAAGGCAAAGCTCACATTGAGCTCGGTTCCTGAGAAGGGGACGGTCGTGGAAGTGCGATTTCCGCCTGCCCCGCGGGCATGACCGCCTAACAGATTCGCTCCAGAACTCGTTATGATTTCATGAGTTCAATTCTTCCATCAGAGGATTTCGTGTTTGCTCGTCTACTGTCCCTCGCCGCCGTAGCGGCCGGTTCGCTGTTCGCGCCGTCGCTCGGCGCCCAGAACGCACCTGCGCCGTTCCACGTCACGCGCCGAATTCCTGTCACCGGCGACGGAGGATGGGACTATGTCACTTTCGACACTGCCCGCAGTCGCATCTTCATCGCGCGCTCGACACGCGTTCAGGTGGTGGATGCCAATTCCGGACAGCTCGTCGGCGAGATCCCGAACACCGGTGGAGTACATGGCGTCGCGCTCGCGTACGGATTGAACAAGGGTTACACGAGCAACGGTCGCGATACGACGGTCACCGTATTCGATTTTGTTTCTCTCGTGCCCAGCAAGACGATTCACGTCACCGGCGCGAATCCCGACGCCATCCTGTTCGACTCGGCAACTCACCGCGTATTCACGTTCAATGGGCGTGGCGAGAACACGACGGCTATAGACGCGGTCGGCGATACCGTAATCGGCACTCTCGCGCTCGGGGGCAAACCGGAAACCGCGGTCTCCGACGGCGCCGGCCACATCTTCGTCAACATCGAGAACAAAGGCAATATCGTCGAGTTCGACGCGGAGAAGCTGACGGTGCTTCACACGTACCCGCTCGCCCCGTGCGAAGAGCCGAGCGGGCTGGCGCTCGATCTCGCACATCACCGGCTGTTCGCGGGATGCGGCAACAAGATGATGGCCGTGGTGGACGCCACGAACGGACACGTGATCGCCACGCCCGCGACCGATGACGGCACCGACGGGAATGCGTTCGACCCGGTAATCGCGACTGCGTTCAGCTCGAACGGTGCGGGGACTGTCTCGATAGTCATGGAACAGTCTGCGGACAAGTTCGTCGCCGAGAGCATTCCAACGGAGCGCGGAGCGCGAACGATGGCGCTCGATCCCAAGACGCACCGTCTGTATCTCGTCACAGCAGGCTTCAATCCGCCACCGGCAGCAACGGCTGCGCAGCCCCGTCCCAGGCCATCGATGATTCCGGGGACTTTCGTGGTACTCGTCGTGGGCCGCTGATTTCCGAA
>JALYYT010000303.1 GCA_030946285.1 Gemmatimonadota bacterium | reverse complement strand
CGTAATGCCGACCGGGCGATTTTCGCATGGCCTTCGCCGAACCGTGGAATTCACGTGCACCGCTGCAGCGTGCTACTTCCAGAACGTTGCTCGCGTCGAGTCCGGCGCCGACCATGATGTTCGCGCGCGAACCGGCCTGCTTCACGAATAGCGCGATACGCTCCGCACCAGCGAGCGCGTTCGCTTCACCACCAGAAGTCAATATCCGTTCGCAGCCCAGTTCAATGATAGCGTCGAGCGCGCGCACCGGATCGCGTGCGACATCGAATGCACGATGGAACGTCACGCCGAGCTGTCCGGCCGTCGCGATCAAATCGCGACAAACCGTGATATCGACATCGCCGTCCTTGTCGAGTGCGCCGATCACAACGCCGTTGCAACCGACTTTCGCACAGAGCTCGATGTCGCGCAGCATCACCTCGATCTCCGTTGCATCGTAACAGAAGTCACCCGTGCGCGGCCGGATCAGCACATACAGTGGAATGCGCAGGCGATCGCGCGTGATGCCGATCGTGCCGCATGACGGCGTTGTTCCGCCATGCTCCAGGTCCGCGCAAAGTTCGACGCGGTCGGCGCCGCCCATTTGTGCAGCGAGAGCGGACTCCACCGAGTTGGCAGCTATCTCGAGCACGAATCGCATCACCGGACGACGTTGCCTCCGTAGATCGACTCGGCGGCTATGAGCTTGTCGTGCGGTCCCGGCGTGGCGTCGTGCACGGCATACACGAAGCCAGGATGCAGCGCATACGCGCCGACTTCACCACGTTTGTCGATCGCGAGGAAGCACACCTGCAGCGTCTTGCTTACCGCAGGACGCTTGTGCACGACACGCGCGATCGCTTCGCGGCAGGCTTCCTTGGGCGAGCGTCCCTGTCGCATTAGCTCCACCACCAGGAAACTCGCCGCGTTGCGGATCATCTCCTCGCCGACACCCGATGCGGTGGCCGCGCCGACTTCGTCATCCGCGTACAGCCCAGCGCCGATGATGGCGCTGTCGGCGACGCGACCGTGCATCTTCCACGCCATGCCACTGGTGGTGCACGCTCCGGCGAGCTTGCCATTTGCGTCGAGAGCCAGAATACCCAGCGTGTCATGATCGTGATCGTCGCCGGGCGTTCCGGTACGCTCGACATTCGTCATGCGACGGTATTGCGACGTTTCTAGCCAATGCCGCCAGGCCTTGCGCGCATCGTCGGTCAGCATCGGCTTCTTCTCGAAACCCTGCGCCACCGCGAACTGCTGCGCGCCATCTGCGACCAACAGCACATGCGGAGTCTTCTCCATCACCGCGCGCGCGACGGACACCGGATGATCGATGTCCTGGAGCGCGGCGACGGCACCGCAGCTTCCGTCACCATGCATGATGCTTGCATCGAGCGTCAGCACGCCATCGCGGTCAGGGTAGCCGCAGTGCCCGACCGTAGTGTTGCAAAGGTCGGTTTCCGCCCAGCGTGCGCCGGCCTCGACGGCGTCGAGCGCGGATCCACCCCGCGACAGCACCAGCCACGCCGCAGCGTTGGCGCCCACGCCAAAGTCCCAGGTCGACACCACTCGGCCGCCCGGCGCACGACTGACAACGGTGTTATCCATGACCATCGTGCGCGGCAAGGCCAGCGCCCCGGTAGTGAATATTGAACTCTGAAGAAACTGTCGGCGGCTGGTCATCGTCACTCGGGTTGAAAAAGCTGGACGGCGATTAAATCGTGCAGAGGAAGTATGGCGCGGCACTGGCCTACCGCCAATGGTCGTCCGCCATGACCTCCAAGCGCAAACGACGTGCGAGATCGGGTCGACGCAGACCGCGTCAGGTTGTGCGCCAGCGTTATTGGGCGCACATTCGAGATTGCGGCACCCGGGAACGGGGACAGCCGCAACTGAATTCGAGCGTTGTGCGGCTCACTGATATTGCGATCAACTTCCTGGAATGGCTGGCGTGTCGACTACTTCCCGGAGCTCGAGCGTTATCGAGCCATAGCCATCGAGTGATGCGGATCGCTTGTCGTAGTTGCCTGCTTCGGCCGCTCGTGGAGTCGCACGCGGCATGCGACGGAGTGCTGTGATAGGAAGTTATTGAAAGATGGCTGGACACCGTGACCGGGTACGTCAAGTGAACACTGCTCATCGGAGGGGATA
>JALYYT010000271.1 GCA_030946285.1 Gemmatimonadota bacterium | reverse complement strand
CGTACACTCCGGCACGACTCGCGCCTCTCGAAATGGTGGTTCATTGACGCCGTACGCCGGTTCGAGTGCAGAGATCGTCGTGGATGGCCGTCCCGAACGTGTTGCGGCTGGAATATCGGTCGCCGCGGCATTGTTCAATGTTGGTATTGTCGCGGTCCGGCGATCCGTTACGGGTGAATCGCGCGGCGTGGTATGTGGTATGGGCGTCTGCTTCGAGTGCCGTGTGAGTATCAATGGGGTGGCACACCAGCGTGCGTGCCTGACCACGGTTGTTGCCGGGATGGAAATCAACACTGAATCGCCCGAGTGACGGCGCAGTGACGCCACGCTCGCCAGTGACCACGATGACCGCAGACGTTCTCGTGGTGGGTGCAGGTCCCGCGGGGATCGCGTGCTCGGTACGCGCTGCCGAATCGGGCGCACGAGTGTTGATGATTGATCGGGCGCCGGAACCCGGCGGGCAGATCTGGCGCCATTGCAGTGGGAACCGAATCCCTGCATCGGCGCGGAAATGGTTGCGACGCCTGGCCCGCTCATCCGCCACTTTCCGCGGCGGCACTTCAATTGTGGATTTCCAACAGGCCGAGGTTGGATTTGCTGTCACTGCTGAATCCTCCGGTGATCCGCTAAGCCTCCGCGTGGATCGGATAGTCCTCGCGACCGGAGCGCGCGAACTGTTCATACCCTTCGAGGGATGGACTCTGCCCGGCGTGATGGGGATCGGGGGCAGTCAGGCTCTGCACAAGTCTGGCGCATCCTTTCGTGGGAAACGCGTCGCGATCGCGGGATCGGGTCCTTTGATGTTACCAGTCGCGGCGTCAATGCGCGCTTCGGGCGCAAGAGTGGTGCTCCTCGCCGAGCAGGCGGAGCGGCGTATCGTGAACCATTTCGCGATGGGGCTCGTTCGCTCGCCGGCGACGCTGTTGCAGGCGGCCGCTTATCGTGTCCGTCTCGCTGGTTTGCGCTACTCCGCGGGAACGTGGGTCACCAAAGCCTTCGGAACGTGCGCACTGGAGTCGGTCTCCGTTACCGACGGTGAGCGTGAGTGGCAGATTGACGCCGACATACTCTGCACCGGGTACGGTCTTGTGCCCAACGTCGAGCTCGCGCGGCTGATCCGGTGCGAAGTGAACGCAGGAGCGATCGTAGTGAATGACAGGCAGGAAACGTCGATGCATGGCGTATTCGCTGCCGGCGAATCAACCGGCATTGGTGGTGCAGCAATGTCGCTCGTCGAGGGTGAAATAGCTGGCTACGCGGCGTCGGCCGCATCCGTTCCACCTTCACTTCTGGCCACCGCTGTGCGCCACCGAAACGCGGCCGCGCGGATGCATTCCGCGTTCGCACCGCGCCCAGAGCTGCGTGCCATCACCACGCCGTCAACGATCGTATGCCGTTGTGAAGACGTGACATACGAATCGGTCTGCACCATTGGTTCGTCGCGTCAGGCAAAGCTGTATACGCGCACCGGGATGGGATCCTGTCAGGGGCGCACCTGCATGCCGTCGCTTGAATTTCTCCTCGGGTGGACGGCGGACACGGTCCGTCCGCCGATCGAGGCTGCGTTGCTCCGCAATCTGTTACGGGAGCGCGTCGTCGACGCGTCCTGCTCATCCCCCCAAACCGAAGTTTCGAGGACGTGATTCAATGAACAAGGCGCAATGGACCGGCGTGTTTCCCGCGATCACCACACCGTTCAAGCCCGATCTCTGTGTAGACCACGAATTCCTCGGCAGGCACGTGAACTGGCTTGTGGATCACGGTTGCACGGGGATCGTAGCACTTGGCTCGCTCGGTGAGAGCGCCACGCTCACAGCCAACGAAAAGGTCTCCATTCTCGAGAGCTGCGTCGCAGCAGTCGGCGACAGAGTCCCCGTGGTAGCCGGCATAGCGGGCCTCTCGACGAGCGAATGCGTCACTCTCGCGCATCGCGCAGCTCGGGCGGGATGCCAGGGACTCATGGTTCTTCCCCCCTACGTGCACAAAGGCCCGTGGCGCGAGATCCGCGCCCATTTCAGCGCAATCATCAAGGCGACTGAACTGTCCTGCATGCTGTACAACAACCCGATCGCGTACGGGACCGACGTCACCCCCGATCAGCTCGAGGAGCTGACTTCACATCCAAACCTTCATGCCACCAAGGAATCGAGCGGCGACGTTCGTCGTGTCACGGAGGTAGTCGCACAGCTCGGCGATCGACTCAATGTCTTCGCCGGACTCGACGACATGATCGTCGAGTCAGTCACCATGGGGGCGAGCGGCTGGATCGCAGGACTGGTGAACGCGCTGCCGGCCGAATCCATCGAGGTCGTGCGGCTTGCCTTGGCGGGCGATATCAAGGGCGCGCGCGAAATCTACGACTGGTTCCTTCCGCTACTGCGCCTCGATACGCTCCCCGACTTCGTGCAACGGATAAAGTTCGTTCAGAGCGAGCTGGGATGTGGCAGGGTATTCGTGCGACCGCCGCGGCTCGAGCTCGACCCGGCTACCGCGTCTGCGACGCGCGCGGTACTGAAGCTCGCCATGGGAAACCGGCCTTCAGTCGCATCGCGTTCAATGCTCAGCGCGTAACGCT
>JALYYT010000268.1 GCA_030946285.1 Gemmatimonadota bacterium | reverse complement strand
ATTATTCGAGTGGTCACCTCCGAGATTCAATTCAAGGGATACACGGTCCATGCGAGTGAGGACGAACCGCAGTACGAGATCAAGAGTGACACGACGGAGCACATCGCGATGCACAAGGGCTCCGCGTTGCGAAGGCTCGCTCACAAAGCGTAGGTCTGCCGCTTCACGGTTGTCCTCGCGCAGCGCGCTGATTAGGGATGCCGCACGTTACTATCGGAAGTGGGTCGATGGCACAGGAGTTGCTCACGCTCGGACACGGAACCGCGACCGCCGACGAGCTCGCCTGGCTGATCCGCGAAGCTGGGATCAAGTCGATCGTCGATGTCCGGACCGTTCCCAAGAGTCGGCGCCACCCGCAATTCTGGCGCGAAGAGATGGAACGCTGGGTGCCGGAAAACGCCGGAAGCGCGTACGTCTGGGAGCCGACCCTCGGAGGCTTTCGCAAGCGTAATCGCAACAGCGACAACGTCGCGCTGCGTCACCCCTCATTCCGGGCGTATGCCGACTACATGGAAACGGACGCCTTCGCGACTGCTCTCGGCGCATTGCTCGCGGCGACGACGATGACGCGCCTCGCGATCATGTGTTCTGAGACGGTATGGTGGCGTTGCCATCGCCGGCTGATATCTGACGCGGCGGTCCTTCTACACGGGGTGCAGGTCCGCCACTTGATGCACGACGGCAAACTGCCCCCGCACCTGTTGACGGCTGGCGTGCGTGTCACCGAGGCGGGAAGACTCCGCTACGATGTGCTCACCGCAGCGTAAAACGCCGTTTGTAGTGCGATGGCGGCTCGTGCGTGTGATCTCGGGAAGGTTTCAAGCCGCCTGAAAGGTTGGCATGGGGTCGCGACTTTGAGTAGATGTCGCTCCAGTACCGGTCGCTTCGCACGGATGTGGGGACATCAGCATCGAATACGCTTTGCACTTTCCGCCCGTACCGGCGCAGGAGCGCGCTTTTGCGGATGCCGTGACATTCCGTGTGAGGATCTCAACTATGCGAGGCATCGTCGACGCTACTATCTGGATCACGGTTGCCAACGCGCTATATTTGATGTCGTACTCGATACGCGACGTCCTCTGGCTGCGTGTGCTAACGGTCGTGGCGGCTTTTTGTCTCATCCCATACTACTACCTACAGGCGGCGCCGTTGTGGACGCCGGTAATCTGGAACTTTGTGTTCATTGCGATCAATGGGTATTGGATCGTCCGGCTGACACTCGAGCGGCGCCCGGTGCACCTGACGTCGGATGAGCAGCGGCTCAGAAAACTCGCGTTCCCATCGCTCACGCCGCGAGAAGCCATAAACCTTTACAAGATGGGGATGTGGGAAGATATCGAGCCCGGGAAGTCCATCGTTGAGCACGACAACGCGCAGTCACGGTTTTCGGTCATTTTGTTCGGCGTCGCCGATGTGGAGCAGCGCGGTGGAAAAATTGCGGAACTTGGCGAAGGTCAGTTTGTGGGAGATCTCGACTCGTGCGCCGGCGACGTGGGCGACATCGACGTCGTGGTCCGAACCCCCGTGCGCGTCATGTGTTGGGCACGCAGACAACTCCAAGCGTTTCTCAAGGAAAGACCTGACGTCGCGCTCGCGCTCGAGAGAAGCGTCGGATTGCAGCTGAGGCGGCTGCTCGACGCAACGATGTCCAAGCTACATGGCGGTCCGGCCTAACACGCCGACTGGCGAGACAGGAGCGGTCACCGCTCACTCTCCGGCGGACGGTGTGTCCGAATCATCCGCGAATGTTTGCCCGGGATGTACTCGCTCGCGCGGTCCTTCCGTTCTCCTGCTAGATATACGGTAGCAGGTCGAAGTATTCTTGATCTTCGTTCGCCCCGCCGTGGCCTTCGCCGACAGACTTCTCCGTCTCAACGAAGCGAATCTCCCGAATCCACTTGACCATTTTGAATCCGAGCTGGTTTTCGACGCGCAAACGTATCGGCGCGCCATGCGCTTGCGGCAGAGGCACATCGTTCATCTCGTACGCGAGAAGGCACTCGGGCTTGACGACATCTTCGAGTCGTTGCGTATCGTAATAGACTCCGCCGAAGGTTCCTTCGCCGAACGAGATGAACTCGACGACGCGCGCGCCCGGCAGCGGTTTCACAAGCCCGATAAGGCGCACCATCGAGATGCCACCCCACTGTGCGATTCCGCTCCACCCCTGAATGCAATGATGCAACGAGACGTGCTGTTCGTGTCCGAGCGCCCGAATCTCGTCCAGACTCAAGTCGACAGGGTTCTCGACGCGGCCGCCGACGCGCAAACGGTAACCGCGGAAGTCGTCCGCCGCGAGGCGTTTCCATTCATCAGAATCCGGCATCTTGCCGTTCGCCCAGAAGTAGGGCGAAACGTCCTTTCGCGTGTAGCGCTCCGCCGGATCGAAGCGAGCCGAGGCGCTCACGCTAAGCTCTAGCGGAAAGATCAGCGCCTTGTGCAAGCGCTGGATCAGACGCGGATACTTCCACGCGACCAGGTGCGCGACGACCCACGAGGCGACCACGAGGGCAAGGCCGACACAGCCGAGGATCAGGCCGAGCGACCGCATGTCGTCGGTGCCCAAAACGATATGGTTGAAGTTACGCTGCGCTCCGGTCCAGATTACGAGGCTGACGTGCACGATCGTGAAGGCGACGAATCCGCAGAGAAGCAGAAAGTGGATCGAACGACCACCCTGACGGCCACCGAATAGCCGCGGATACCATGGAAAAGCGTTATCGACGGCCGGGGACATCGCGATTCCCGTCAAGATGGAGAGCGGCGCCATGATGAAGACGACGCCGAAGTACACGAGCTGTTGAAGCGCATTGTATGCGTAGTAGCCGTTCGGCTCGACCGGAAAGTGAAGAGTCGCGTAGTGGACGAAGGTCTCCCATGCGTACGGAACGACCGCCCACGATGTGGGAATGAGGCGGGGCCACTGGCCGCTAACCAATAGCATCCCGACATAGATGATCCCGACCGCGATAAACCCGTAGTCGGTGATGAAATGCCAGGACCGACCCATCCCGGGAGTATGTCTGTAGCCGGGTAGCGCGATGAGCGGTGAGATATAACGTGCATCGTCCTTCGCCGTCCACGCGCGGTCCTGCGGAACGTCGATCGGCGTAAACCGCACCCATTCCGTTCCCGGCGTGCAGTCGTTGTTCCAGTAAAGGCGTGGATGGTCCATAAGAATCGATAGACCGCTGCGCATCAGGAGAAAGAGGAAGAACAGATTCGCATAGTGGGTCCAGCGGATCCATATCGGAAAGCCGCGTGGGACGCCGTTCGGCGCGCCGGCGGTGATGCCCGCGACCGGCGAGGACGCGGAGTGG
>JALYYT010000360.1 GCA_030946285.1 Gemmatimonadota bacterium | reverse complement strand
ACGAGGGGTGCCGTCGCAACATCGCGTTCCCGAGACAGGGCCAGAGCCGCCGAGCCGATGTATCGCGCCGTGTTGTATACGCGTCGCCCACTGACATCCACCGGCTGCTCGCCGGATTTTTCCGGGGCCACCATCTGATGAGTATAACGCGCGTCATTGAAGGTCCAGTCTATCGTGACCGATGTGTGCGGCAAGGCAGTACTGTGCAAACCCAATTCGACTCCCTGTCTCCTGCTGAAGCCACCGTTGAATGAGCCCGATGTCAGTGGGTTGAATGTCTGCTCGTTGCTCAGGTTCATTCGGAAAAGCGCAGCGGATGCGCTAAGTCGGGACACATCGTACTTGAGTCCGGTTTCGTAAGCCCAAAGCGTGACCGGGGCGAGCGACGGGTCGGTGATGAGTCCATCGCTGGACCTGAATCCGCGCGACGCATTGGCGTAGAGTGCAATACCGGGCGTGACGTGCAGCAGCGCACCGAGCTTGGGTGACACTATCGCGTGCGTTGCGGATATCGATGATCCGCCAGCACCGTCCGGTGTGGACCGCGTGCGACCGAGATCGTAGCGCGCTCCGGCGTCAAGGCGCAGAACTGGCGTGACGTCAATGGCCGCCTGTGTGAAAAGCGCACCTGAGAGCTGCGTACCCGTCACCGTAGCGCCAGTGGAATCCCGGTTTCTATCGGTGGTGAAGTAGTTCTCGTACCGTGCGCGGTCGAATCGCCCTTCAGTTCCGAGTGTGAGATGGTTGTGCGCGCCGGAGTATGTGACTGCGCTGGTGAGTCCGAATCCGAAACGCGCGTCTTCCTCTTCGGTCTGGCTTCCGGTCCCTTCGAACTGGCCACCCTGAGGCGGGATGGTGAGGAATAGTTGCCAGCGTCCCTGGGTCGCGTATGCCGTAGTACGCCACAGCAGGTTATCGCCGTCGCTAACTCGAAGGCTGACGCGCTCCTGCGCACGACGCTTGTAACCGCCGTCGGTCGGATTGGAGACGATGTCGTACGCATGGTCGGCGAATTCCTGTTCGCTTAGATATCCCGGTGACCTCCACCGCGCGCCGTACAGCTCCGCGCCAGCGTCGACGGTCGCATTCGGCGTGATGTCACGAACGACACGAGCATGAATCTGCATCAGGTCGTTATTGCCGTTGGGCCGGAAGCCATCTTCGTGCAGAGCGCGAAGTGCGAACACGCCACCACCGTCCGAACCGTGGTCGAAACCGGTTATCAACGATCCGTCTGCGCGGCCGTGTGAGCCGCCCGACAGCTCGGCCTCGGTGTCGCTCGTTCGCTCGAGCGTTCGCACGTTGACGACTCCGGAAAGGGCAAAGTTGCCGAATAGCGCGCTGGTCGGTCCCTTGATGACGTCGATGTCCTGCACGATCTGCGGAAAGATCAGGCTCCAGTCGTTGTATCCTTCGGCGTGACCGTTCACGGGTTCGTTGACCGGGACTCCGTCGATCCAGAGTGCAAGATCGGTGGAGTGATCACTGCTGAAGCCGCGAACCGACGCGTCCGACGCGAAGCCTGGTCCCTGTCCGGCCTGATGCACTTCCATGCCGGCCGTCTGTCGTAACAGCTCCCATGTAGTCGAGGCCGGCGCGAGCTCGATGGTCGCCGCCGACACATGGACGGAGCTCGAAGGCTCGCTTCGGACAGCCGGCGTGGATGTGATGGTGACGGCGCCGAGCTTCGCAGGTCGCGCGGCGCGCGCGATGGAGTCGCGACGCGCGGAATCCTTCGCCGTAACGGGGGCTTGCGGTTGCTGCGCGGCGACGAGAGCGGGAGTGATGATCAACACTGCGACGGCTAATGCAACCGTGCGTTTGCGCTTCTGCACTGGCGCACCGACGTCCGGATCATATGATCGCACGCACTGGCCGTGAAGAACGGCCTGCCAATATTTCAACAAGATAGAAACCCCTCCGCGGGGTGCATGATGCATGCAGAACTACAAACCGCTCGCGGAGAACTGCCGGCGCGTTCGCACCGGTGAATGGGACAGATCTGCTACGCGAGCTGCGCGGTGGGAGGGGCAGTGGCGAGTGGGAGCAGATGCTCGCGCAGTTCTGGCGCCGCGATAGCTGTTGCATGTACCGGCAACGGAACGCGAATCGCCTGTTCAGCCGGCACGAAGCCCGTAACCGGCGGCTCGGCCACGGCAACGGACGTCGCCGTGCAGCATGCTCCGAGGCAACCGCACCCGCCGCCATTCGAATGGCTGGGATCATGGTTGCCGTGACCTTGCATCTGCTCGGCATGGTCAGCGCGGCCAGCATGGCCAGCATGGCCAGCATGGCCGTGCATGTGCTGGGCGGCGGCGATTAGTGCCAGAGCAGGTGCGTGATGTTCGCACGGAGCAACGTACACGGGCTCGATGGTGACGAACGCTAGACAGACTGCCAGCGTCGCAGCCAGAATGCGGGTCACCATGCCATGTCTCATTTCTAACGATAACCTGATTTCACAACCTACAGGGATGTTGCAGATTCGCGGCAGTTGCGGTTCAGGACGTCCGGAGCGACTGTTCATGATCAGATGCGGGCAGGAATCCAAGCGGGACTCACACCCGGAATCCCTTGGAAAACTTCACTGTCCTTCAATGTCGAGAGTCCATGCACCGTAGCCTGAAGGAACGCGCCCGCAGCCTGCCACGCAAGCGATTCATCATCGCGAGCGTGCTGATCGGCCTGCTGTGCGTGATCCTGCTCGTTCTGGATGGGGTGTCGGCGGCATTTCACTTCCATGCCGGCGTAGCTTTCTTTGGTATTCTGTTCTTCGTCGTGCTGCTGTTCTGGTTCCGTGTGATCGAGAGTCGCTCGGACCGGCAGTGATGCATGTTCTCCCCTTCAGTATCATTCGGTAACACCGTCACCCTGGCGGGGAATGCGTGGCCCGTCAGGCTCTTCTGACCGCAGCGACTGGATTCTCGCCACGGTTTGGGAGTTCCCGCAAACGGAGCAGCGAAGGTGCGACATTCTCCAGTGGATATGGTGGTGGTGTCGAGGGAGTACGGCGCGGGCGGCAGCGAGTTCGCGTCGCTCCTGGTAGAACGCCGCGATAACAGGATCGTGCGAGCAAGATCGTTGTGTCCCGTCATTGCCCGCCACGGCCTGACGTGCGACGTTTGACGCATCACGACAAGCGGAGTTCATCATGAGGTTCGTATCCACGCCGGATGCGCCGCAACCGGCTGGCCATTATTCACAGGCGGTTGTACACGGCGATCTCGTCTTCGTCGCCGGGCAGTTGCCGATAGACCCGGCCGATCCGGCACGCGCTCCCGGCACTGTCGCCGAGCAGACGGAGCTTGCGCTGGCCAATGTCGCGGCAATTCTTCGCGCGGCCGGCAGCGGGCTCGATCTTGTGGTGCAGATGACAGTGTACGTCACGGACGTCTCGCAGTGGGGAGAAGTGAACGCGGTATATGCGCGCGTCATGGGCGACCACAAACCGGCGCGCGCAGTTGTACCGGCGGGTGAGTTGCGTCACGGCATGATGATCGAGATCCAGGCCATCGCGGCTACGGGTACTGCCTCATGAACGATCACGGCACTGCGCTGCGGGAAGCGCACACACGGAACGTAACGTCCGGCGAAGTGCGGGCGGCGGCCGCCAGGATAGCGGGGAAAGCGGTGCGAACGCCGGTGATCACCGCGCTCGACCTGTCGGAGCGCTTCGGTGTCGAATGCGGCATCAAGGCAGAATCGTTCCAGCGAACCGGTTCCTTCAAGTTCCGAGGAGCGTACAATTTCATCGCAACACTGGATCCCGGCGAGCGTGCACGCGGCGTCGTTGCGCCGTCTAGTGGCAATCACGGTCAGGCGGTCGCGTGTGTCGCCGCGATGTTCGGCATCCCGGCGACAATCGTAATGCCGACTACAGTCACTGCGTTCAAG
>JALYYT010000229.1 GCA_030946285.1 Gemmatimonadota bacterium | reverse complement strand
GCTCGTACGTCCGGGAGTGTGGCTGCTCAATCCCGGACGTGGTGGTCCGGCGAGTGTGGATGAACACTGGGTCGGCGTCGAGAACGGTGCCGAGCGGCTGGGTGTCCCGCCCAGCTTCGTCACCGATTATCTGTCTCTCGTCGGCGATTCCTCGGACAACGTTCCGGGAGTGAAGGGAATCGGCGACAAGACTGCGTGTGAGCTCGTCGCGCTGTACGGCCATCTGGAGGATATTCTCGCGCACGCCGAGGAAATCACGAAGAAGCGACCGCGCGAGGCGTTGCTGGCGCACGCCGAGAATGCGCGGCTTTCCAAGGAACTGGTAACGATTCGTGATGACCTTCCGGTTGAATTCGATCTCGACGCGCTCAAGGTAGGAAGTCCGAATCATTCGGCTCTTTCGCAACTCTATGTCGAGCTCGAGTTCCACACGCTTGCCAAGGACGCAGCCGGTGCCGTAGAGGCTCCCCGGGTCACGGAATCAGCGAAGTACCGGACCGTGGAGACTGTCGCGGAGATGGAAAGGGTGGTGCGGAAGGCGAGAAAGGCAGGGACGATAGCGGTGGACACGGAGACGTGCATAGATCCTGATTCTCCGTCCAGGGTTGATCCGCTTCGCGCGAGACTCGTATCGATATCGATCGCGGTCGCTCCCGGCGAGGCGTACTACTTTCCGCTCACACACACAGACGGCACGAATCACCAGGGTGAACTGCTTGGCGGGCAGCCAGTCACGTCTTCGAGCGTGAAGAATCTGCCATCGCTCGGTTCGCCAGAGATGAAGCCGCTTCGCGATCTGCTGGAAGACGCCTCGGTGTCAAAGACGCTGCAGAACGCCAAGTACGATCAGCTGGTGTTGCGCGTTGAGGGCGTAACGCTTCGTGGTGTTGACTTCGACACGATGATAGCCAGCTACGTGCTGGATCCCGGTCGTCGCTCCCACTCTCTCGACATGCTGGCCCTGGAGTTCCTGGATCACAGGATGACCGCGTATGCGGACGTGTGCGGCAAGGGCAAGTCCGAGATCACGTTCGATCGTGTAGCGCTGGACGCGGCGCGGGACTATTCCTGCGAGGACGTGGACATGACGCTTCGCATGCGTGCTCACTTCGAACCGCAGCTCGCTGCGCACGAACTGACAGAGTTGTTCGAGAAGGTCGAGATGCCGCTCATCGCGGTTCTTGCGGACATGGAGTGGAATGGAATCGCCATAGACGGCGTGCGGTTCGCCACGCTCAAGGAAAGATTCAAGCGCGAGCGCGAGCTGGTGCAGCTCGAGATATACAAGGAAGCCGGAGAGGAGTTCAACATCGGCTCCAACGTTCAGCTCCGCGAGATCCTCTTCAATCGGCTGAAGCTTCCCGTTCTCAAGAAGACCGCGACCGGTCCGTCCACGGATGCGAGTGTGCTGCAGGAGCTCGCCGAGGAAGGTCACAGGCTGCCGACGCTGCTGATGGAATATCGTGAGCTGTCCAAGCTCGAGAGCACGTATCTGGATACGCTGCCACGACAGGTCAATCCGCGCGACAACAGGTTGCACACATCATTCAATCAGACAGTCGCGAGCACGGGACGTCTGTCGTCGAGCGATCCCAATCTTCAGAACATTCCAATTCGGCGTGAGCTGGGCCGCGACATAAGACGCGGGTTCGTGCCGCGCGCCGGCTGGAAGCTGCTCGCCGCGGATTACTCGCAGATCGAGCTGCGGCTGCTTGCGCATCTTTCACACGATCGCAATTTCGTTGAAGCGTTCAACGCTGGCGGTGACATTCACCGGCAGACGGCGGCGATAATCTTCGACGTACCGCTCGAGGATGTCACTTCCGAGATGCGCGGTCGTGCCAAGACCATCAACTTCGCTACGATATACGGGCAGGGGCCGCATGCGCTTTCGCGACAGCTTGGAATCGCCCACGCCGAGGCGCGCGACTTCATCGCGAAGTATTTCGAGCGATTCGAGGGGGTGAAGCGTTATCTGGACTCGATGGTGGAGTTTGCGCGCGAGCACGGCTACGTGCAGACCATCTTCAACCGGCGCCGGTACATTCCGGAGCTGCGTGAGCGCAACTTCAACATGCGGGCTTTCGGCGAGCGCACGGCGGCGAACTCACCGATTCAGGGATCGGCGGCCGATCTCATCAAGATCGCCATGATCCGCGTGGATCACAGATTCCGCGAGC
>JALYYT010000358.1 GCA_030946285.1 Gemmatimonadota bacterium | reverse complement strand
CCCACCGGAAGACCGGTAATCACGATCTCGCAGATACCGCCCAGCGTGTCACCTGTACGCTTCGCTTCGTCGATCAGGGCCACCATTTGCTTTTCCGCGTCGGCGTCCAGCGTGCGGAGCACGGATCGGTCTGCGGCCGCGTTAAGCTCTGCAGGAATAAATTCTGGCCGTTTGGCGATGACGTCGCCCAGCTCGGTGACATGGCTTCCGATTGTGACGTCGAGCGCCGCCAGCAGAACGCGGCACGGTGCGCCCGCTGCAACGCGCGCGGTAGTCTCACGGGCCGACGCGCGTTCGAGAATATCACGTGCATCCGCACGATCGTACTTCAGCATACCGGCGAGGTCTGCGTGCCCCGGCCTGGGACGAGTGACGGCGCGCTTGCGCGCCACTGGCTCGTTCGCCGCCACGTCATCGGGCTCGATCCTCATGATCTGCTCCCAGTTCCGCCAGTCGCGATTGCGGATGAGCATGGCTATTGGCGAGCCGAGTGTCTCGCCTGCCCGCACGCCGCTGAGGATCTCGACGCTGTCGGACTCGATCTGCATCCGTCGGCCGCGGCCATAACCAGCCTGTCTGCGCGCCAGTTGCGAGTCTATGTCGGAGGCGAGCAGCCTTACGCCCGCCGGCATTCCCTCGAGAATTGAGACGAGCGCCTGTCCGTGCGATTCACCTGCAGTACTGAATCGAAGCATTGGGGACAATAATAAACCTGCGGGACGTGGCTTCTGCAAACCGAATCGCGCACCCGGCTGCAGAATCACATGCTTCAGTACACTCTGATGCGACAAAGGCCCGGCAGTCAGCCAGGCCTTCGCCAAATCATCGCGCGTTTCGGGCTGTCGCCGGCTACGGCGGGCAGCTCAGACCGCCGAACAGGCTCGGATCGACATTGACGATCACAACCCCCTTCGCCGTTGCGCCCACCAGAATCAACTGCCCGGATGGCTGGCGAACCGCCGATTTGATCGGGCCGATGATCGGGTTCTTGATGGGTATCACCGCAATTCGCCGGAAGTGATTGTTTTCGTAAACCTCGATTGAAGGCTCGGTAGATGCCGCGAACGAGTAGCAAGACTTGAGCGGCGAAGCGGACGTTATTCCGTTTCCGGAGTTGAGCGGATGGAAGTCAAAACCCGGGTTGCCCGATGTCGCCGTCTGGAAAGTTCCCTGATGCCGGAGATCCTGATTGAACAGATAGATGGAATCCGCGCGCACCGCCGCAAGTGCACCGTCGAAGTTGATCGCGACGCCTCCGACTCGAGCAAACGTATTTGCCGTGAGATCAGCAACCCGCGCGGGCGACGAAATACCCAGGTCCACCACGGGCATTGCGAGACGCTTGATCAACCCATTCGGCAGCGTCACGTTCGAGTCAAGCCCGAAGGACGCGTTGAACTCCATCACGCGGCTACCCTGGACCGCACCACCTTCGCCCAGTACAGCGCGGGCGAAATTACCCGAGCCGCGAACGAATGTGCTGTCGCGGAAGGCCAGCAACGGTAGCTGCACTACAACGGATGAATACGTTGTATCGAATTTCTGCACCGTATCGGCCGCCGACTTGGGAACGTGAGGAGTCACGGCAACTGGCTGCTGGAACGGAACAAGAGTCGAGTCCGATCCGGCAGCGCAGTTCTTTCCGTTCCGGTCGCAGTTCACTCCGAACCGGTCGATCCTGAGCGAATCTGCAGACCCTGCGGTCTGCCCCATCGCCTGCTCGAAGAAGAAGTGCGAACTCTTCGTCGTCAGATTTTCGTACCGCACTGTTCCCTGATTCGGGAATGGCGCCGTCTGCCCAGGCGTCGGGGTGGTCGAATACACGAGAACAACCTGGTCGCATGACGTCCCGGAAGGGAATGCTGTCGCCGCGCGACATGTCGGCGCGATGAACTGCGGCCTGTCGCTGAAGTCGTACGGGGTGACCTGCTGGATATTCACCGGTGGATTCGTTCCCGTCGCAGCCACGGTCTTGACCGAGTACACACGGATGTGCGGTAGCGGATATCTGTACACCTCGCGCCCTTCCGTTGAGAACGGGATGGAGTGATCGAGGAGATTTACGTATCCGATCGAGGTACCGCCGGAGTTGGCAACGAGCAGCGTGTCACCGAAATCGCCGGTCGACGGATTTCTCGGCCACGCGGCGATACCCCATGGGCGCGATCCAACGGAGATCGGCGCATGAAAGGTCGAATCGCCCAGGCTGAACACTTCGAGCTCGTTTCGGTCAATGTTCGTGAGGTACAGCCGATCGTAGCGCGGATGGTAGATGGCGTCCGCAATTGTGCCGCCATTCGGTACCTGGCGAGTGACTCCGGCCACCACCGTAAGTGTGTCGATCCTGTCTACACCGCTCGGGAGTTTCGCATATCCACGCGCGCCGTTCGCCGTTGCGGCGAAGGCCTTGATGTAAAGCGTTGCCGGGAATGGTGGTACGAGCGTGCTCGGAATCCTGAGATTGAAGCGGCGCGGAAGCGACGTGGACTGACCGTTGGACGTAGAATCGCCCTGCACGACGATCGGGCCGCCGATCGTGCTCGCAATCTCGTAGCCGATGTCGGTTATTCCTGATCCCGTGGTATCTATGGCGCTCACCGCAACCGTATCGTTCACCTCGACACGTTTGTCTGATCCGAAGTTCACGATCGGCGCTGCCTTTACCCCCGTAGCCACCTGAACCTTGAGTGTGATCGGAATGCCCAGGCCGCGATTGCCCAGCGAGTCGCGAATAAACGGAGTTACGGTTACGCTTCCAACCTGGATCGACGCAGGTACCGTCATTGTCAGTTGCGTGTTCATCGAATCAGCCAGCGGACTGCCGAATGCGGTCGAATCGGACGTCGTGAACGCTCCCGATGTCTGATAGCCGATGAACCTCACCTTCACCTTGCTGGTTCCCGTTATCGCAACGATGGTGGACTTGCCGATCACGACGGCCGATCCGGTGGACGGTGCAGTCACCACCACGGTGGCAGGGGCAAGATTGCCGGTGCCCAGCTTGAGAGTGTCAGGCGCAGAACGATTGCCCGCTCCATCATATGCGTAACCGATCAATGTGACCGGCGTCCCTGCGGGAACGCTTCGGGGAACCGACAGCGAGAATGAAAGTGAGGTGCTCGTCACCGCAGAGTGAAACACCGAATCGAAGGACGCGGTTACGCCTCCCGTTGCGTCCACGTGTACCCGCTGAATGCCGAGATTGTCCGTCACGTTCGCCGAGAAGGCCAGCACGGAATCGACGCTGCTCGTCGCCTTGACTAGCTTGACAGCGGGCGGTGTCGTGTCGGACAAGCCATTGAGCGACTGCTCGCTGCAGGCCAGTACGCCGGTCACGATCACGGCTGCGCCGACGAATGTGAGCTTCATGTGCTTGATCATCTTACCGCCCTCTTGGCGATCTCACGCGTTCGCCGTCGTCGATGACGTGTGGCGTGATGAGAATGAGTAGGTCACGCTTCTCTTCCGATTTCTGCGTGACTCCGAACAACTTGCCGATGAGTGGGAGATCCACGAGTACCGGAATCCCGCTCTTGCTCTGCGTGACCTGTGTAACCGTGAGGCCGCCGATCACCGCAGTTTCCCCGTCGTTGACGAGGAGCCGGTTGTCGGCGCTTTGCTTGTTGAATACATACCCGATGTCCGATCCCGCCAGCTGGGCGTCGGAATTCTCGGCGTGAACGTCGAGCAGAACCTGATGATTGTTCGTGATGTGGGGAGTGACCCGAAGTATGATGCCAACGGAGTGGAAGCTGACCGTTGCGCGCGGCTGCGTTGCGCCCGCGGCGCCCGACTGCTGCGTGCTGAGGTCGAGCACTCTGACAGGGATATCCTGGCCTACCTGAATGTTGGCCTCCCGATTGTCAACGGTGACAATGCTCGGCTCCGCCTGAAGATCCGCCAAGCGTACTTCCTGCAATGCATCGAGGAAGCTTGTCAGCGAGAACCTGCCGATAGCGGCCGAATAGATCAGCTGCAATGCCGGCTGCGCGATGCGATTGTTCGCGTTCGCGATCCCCGAGAGGGTATTGCCGCCGAGCGAAATCTGGTTTCCCGAGATGGGAGTTCCGCCACCAAGCCCGGAAGGGACCCCGTTGGCGTTCAGAATCGGTTTGAGCGTGGTCGGATCAATCCGACTTGCGAGTGTGCTGAAGAACTGATTCTGCGTTCCCAGATCGTAGGAGAGTCCGAGATCCTCGATATTCGTGCGATCGACGAAGATGATCTTCGCCTTGATCGATACCTGCGGAGTGCGCACATCGAGATTCTGGACATAGTTGATGATTCCAGCGATCCGCGACGGCGTCTCGGTTACGATGAGCGTGTTGGTGCCGGGATTGGAGGCAACTGCGCCACGTGTAATGCACGTCTGGTTGCCGAACGAGGTAGCATTGGACGAACCCCCGCCCGCACCGCTGGCGCCGGTGGCCGGTCCCCCGCCCTGTGCACAATCCTTGGCGAGAAGCTTGGTCACGACAGGCACGAGTGAATCGGCCTTCGCGTAGTTGATCGGGATGAGCTGTGTGACCAGTGGCTCGAACGCCTGCCGGGACTGCACGTTGGTGTAACTGTCGACCGTAATGATGCCTGACACCGGATCTTCAGTCGCCGCGAGACCCTGTCCCTGAAGAATGGCGCGGAGTGCGACGTCCCATGGCTGGTTACGGATCTCGGCTGTGACTGTTCCAGTGACGTCACGACCGGTGACGATCGTACGGCCCGCGAATGTGGCGAAAGCCGCGATCACGTCCCGGATATCCGCATCCTGATAGGTGACGGTGATCCGCGGCTGCGTGGATTGCTGGGCGCTCTGGAGATATGACGGCTGGCTCACAGCAGTCATCCTGGAGTTCGCCGGTGCGGCGGCGACTTCCTCGCGCGCAGAGGCATCGATAGCCTCCGCAACGTCACGCGGTGTAAGTCCGCTCCACGACGCGAATCCTCCGGCCCCGCCACTAACGGCGATCCGGATCTCCGATCCGGTTCGCTTGACTTCATACGGATGCGCCCCGTCGAGCTGTAGCACGATCCTGACTACGCTCACACTGAACTGGGAAACACGGATATCCGTAATCCCGCCGCGTGCCACCTTGTCATAAGCCGACGGTGCGCCGGCAAGCGAGGCGCCCTTGATGTCGACGACCACACGGTACGGTGTGTCGAGCGTGAAATCCTGCACCTCCGCCGGCGCCTGGATCCCGATAACGACATCTGCATGCCCGGCAGCAGCCACGACGCTCAGACCTGTCAGCGCTGGCGCTGAAGCATCGCGCACGCAGGCACGAAGACACGGGTCCGACGCCGTTGAGCGGAGCGGGATAAGTGAGTGTCCCGGCGCGATCGCGAACGCGGCGAGGGTGATCAAGGGGAACTTCATGGTGTCCTCTTTATGGTAGTATCACCGATCGCAAGCGATTCCTGGCGACTGTATCCGAACTCTTCGAGCGCGAAGGTAACTACTTTCGGTTCAATTCGTACCACACGCATCCGTCCGAGAGTGGTTCCTACCTTCACACGATATTGCTCCTTGGTACCGATGTCTCGCAGCACTGCCACAGAATTCTGTCCGAGCGGATCAAAGGCAATTGTGGTAAGCCGGAGATCGGACATTGTCGGACGCAGCTGACTACTCTTCACCAGGGACAGAAATGGATCGCGTCGCCCCGCAGCCGTATACTGGAAAACTTCGCGGTTGAAAGTAACGGAGTGCCCGCTGTCAATCACCCCAGGCTGAGGCGTGTTCTGGCGCGACGACTGTGCGCCGGCGCCCCCCACGATAAGTACGAACGCGGCTAGCGCGACAACGAGCATAGCCGTGATCGCCAGCGGGTGATCGGTCAGGATATAGCGTCTGTGCGGTGTCATCTCGCCTCCTTGCCCAACATGAGCGGAGTCGTGCGCGCAACGTACGTCTGTAGCTGAAAACTCGCGTCGAGAAGCGATGCGCCAGCCTTCTGATGCGACTTGTCCTTGTCGCCGGTATGCACCTTGAGGTCGAGACCTACCGGTGCCATGATCCGGTCGAGCGATCCGACGTTGGAAAGGAACTGCGCCAGTTCGTGATATCCGCCCAGGACCGACACCTTGTACCGATATGTATCGAACTGATCGCCCTGGATTACGGGCACCGGTTCAACGGATGCGAGATCGAGTCCGACGCGTCGCGCTGCAGTTGATACATTCTCGAGCAGCAACGGCACCTCGTTGGACGTCGGCACGAGTTCGCGCATCATGTCAAGATTTCGCTGATACGCTGCTGCCTCGGTCTGAAGCTGCTTGACAGTGCCTCGGGCTATCGCGACGCGCGCATTGCGATTGTTGGTCTCGACCGTATCCACGTGTGCGCTCATTGCCACAATCTTTGCCGATTCCGGTGCGAACCGGAACCACCAGAACGCGAACGCAAGTAGTATTGCGACGACTCCGACTCCCACGAGCGCCTGTTCGCGCTGTGTCATATTTGCGCCGATCGCCATGCTAGTGCACCGCTATTGAAAGAGGAACTGTCCGGAGCACGCTGGCGGGAGGCACTTCAGTCTGCGCCTCGAGCTGAAACTCCGTCACTTCCTTGTTGTCGGATGTCACGAGGTCGGACCGCGTAAGCTGAACGTTCCGTATGAACGGCGACGCTTCCAGATTCTTCATGAATTGAGTCAGCGCCTGGACATCCACTGTCTGCCCTACGATCCTGAAGGACATTGCGGACGCGACTCCATTGTACAGCGAATCTGCACGGGCCTTGCGAGCGGCGGCGGCCGCCGGACTTCCGGAACTGGCAACCTTGCGCGCGCTGTCGAACTTTGCGCGACCTGCCGCGGACGTGTCCGTCACGCCAGTGCCGGCCGTCGTGGTGATGGGGCTCGTCTGGGTCACCGACACCAGCCACGTGTACTGCGGTAC
>JALYYT010000222.1 GCA_030946285.1 Gemmatimonadota bacterium | reverse complement strand
CCGCACATCCGTATTCGCATACTGTAGCGATCATTTTATCCGGAGACGGCGGCTGGGCCGACATCAACCAGAAGGTCGGACAGCGACTGCAGGCACGCGGCATGGATGTCGTCGGACTGGACATGCGTGAGTATCTGCGACACGGCAGCAGAAATCCCGCGATCATGGGCCGCGATATTTCGCGCATAGCGCGCCGGTACATGGCGCTCTGGCAACAGCACAACTTCGCTCTCGTCGGCTACTCCCGCGGTTCCGATCTGGCGCCATTTGCCGCGACGAATCTGGAATCGGACATGCGGCCGCGCCTGACACTCATCGCGATGCTCACGCTGCTGGAACGCGCGAGCTTCGCGTACCACTTTTCAGATCTGTGGCGCACGACGTCGGGAAGTGGCGACACGCCGATACTGCCGCAGCTCGAACAGCTCAAGGGACTGCCGATGCTGTGCATATACGGGAAGGATGAGAAAGAGTCCCTTTGCCGCGCCGCTCCTCCAGGCCTGATGACGGTCGTCGCTCGCAACGGCCAGCACCATTTCGACGGCAACTACAACGCGCTTGCCGATCTCGTATTCGACGCGTTGGTGCGGACAGCGCAAGGTGCACCGTTCTCCAACATGGAGCAGCAACAATAGCTGCCTGTTTCCGCGCAACTGTGGTGTCAGCGCAACACGGTGTATAGTATCATCGCCACACTTTGAGGCAATTTGGACTTTTACACTCTTCCAGTCAGCAGCGATGCTGGTGCTCCGGTGCACGCCAGCAATCGCCGAACGACGCTGAAAAGGAGTCATATCTACTGCTTCCGGACCGAAACTCGCCCGTTTTGGCAATTAAACAGACGGTTGCCATACCGCACAACCTACTTTTCCAGGTAGCTGCAAACCCCTGTTCGGCACCAGATCACTGGTGGTATTCTTGCGAGCAGGTGGCTCAGATATCTCCACGTGCTTCGATTCACCGGCACCGACCACGTGCAACTCTTCTACGGAGTGTTCCATGAAATCAGCACGCAGCATTGCACGGACAGCAGCGATCCTTTCAGTCTGCGCCACCTTGGTTGGAACCGTTGCCGGTGCTCAGCCGGTTGCATGGACCAACTGGACCAGCTTTACAGCTGGCACGCCCGGCAGCGCGACGGGCACCATCGCGGCGAGCGGCGGACCAGCGACCGTCACGTACACTGGCGAGGTGTTGGCTGGCAGCCAGACCAGCGCGGGCGGGATAACCTACTTCGACCCGAACTCGTCCGGCCACAACTTCTCTACTACCACGTACTCCAACGGCACGACTGTTCCGAATGGCCCCGGAACGAATCCCGGATTCATTCAGATGCAGGGTGGTGGGAACACAATCCTGAATACGCTCACGTTTTCGACCCCGGTGAACAAACTGTTTTTCGCCATCATCAGCCTGGGACAACCCGGCAATGGCGTGACGTATGCATTCAACAACGCGTTCACCATCGCGACGCAGGGCGGCGGTTGGTGGGGGACCTGCGGTTCACCGCCGTGCCTCACGCAGTCGGGAAATAATCTGACAGGCATCGAAGGCGACGGAACGCTCATATTCAACGGGCCGATTACTTCGATAAGCTGGACAGCCGCCCCGTCCGAGTACTGGCACGGCTTCAGTGTCGGTGCCCCGTCGACTGTTCCGGAGCCAAGCTCGATGGCGTTGCTGGGAACCGGGCTGGTCGGACTCGTTCCGATGATGCGCCGCCGCCGGAAAAAATAACTGCTCGCTCACAAAACACGCGCGTGAAGTTTGGAAAAAGGAACGGCGACATCATTTGTCGCCGTTCCTTTTTCTTTCTGTCCGGGTGATTCAATACGTCAGCACTCCGTCAACGATCCGCGCTACCGGAGTATACGGGTGCTCCTTCGAATCTCCGGGGCCCATGACGTGCAACACCGTCCAGCCGTGCACCTTGAAGTAGTCGGAGATCATCGAACGGTGACAGCGCCACCAGACGGCTTCGGAACACATCATCGCGACACGGTCTTCCCGCGCGATAGTCGCAAGTCGCTCGGCTGCGCTCGCGAAATCGGCCGTGTCCATGTAATCCGCATACCCTCTGAACGAATCACTTCGCCACGCCGTATGCGGCGTATCGGGCCGAGGCCGGCGGCGTCCGCCCAGTTCAGGGATTGCCGTGTAAAGAATCCCGGCGTCAGCGAGAGATGTTGCGAGACTTTCGGGATTGAACTGCGGATACTTGCGCGATCCCGCATGCCGCCGGACGTCGACGATCCTGGTGATGCCGTGCGACGCGAGAATGTCCGTGAATTCCTCGATCGGATGCGTGGAGTGACCCACCGTCCAGATCGTTTCCGCAGGCTGCAGCGCTAGAGATCCGCGCACGACCTGAGGATGCTGCCGCAGTTCAGGCAGACCTGCTTGCACTTTCGCCAGGTCACTCGATCGCTTCCGCAGATATCGCAGCAATCCGCCGGTGCGTTTTTCTCGACGGAATGAGTGGTTGAAGCATCACGGGGACGTCTTTCCACCTCACTCCTCGAAATCCAGGGCGAGGTCGAGCGCTGGCGCAGAATGCGTGAGCGAGCCCACCGAGATCCAGTTCACGCCCGTCTCCGCGATCCCGCAGACCGTCTGGAGATTGACTCCGCCCGATGCTTCGATCACCGCGCGGCCGGCTACGATCCTCACGGCCTCGCGCATGTCCTGCAGCCCCATGTTGTCGAGCATGATGATGTCGGCACCGGAATCCACTGCGATCCCCACCTGTGCGACATCGTCGCACTCGACTTCAACACGCGTACCGGCAAGTGCGACTGCTCGCGCACGCTTTACCGCGAGCGCAATGTCATGATCCAGCGCCGCGATATGGTTGTCCTTGATCAGTATCGCCTGTTCCAGATCGAACCGGTGGCTCATGCCTCCCCCGCATCTGACGGCATAGCGCTCGAGCCTGCGCCATCCGGGAGTCGTCTTTCTCGTGTCGAGAATCCGGGCGTTCGTGCCGCGCACCGCGTAGACGTACTGCGCCGTGAGAGTGGCGATCCCTGACAGCCGTTGCATGAAGTTGAGGGCTACTCGTTCGGCGCTGAGTATTCCGCGCGCGCTGCCGGTAAGGAACAGAATCGTGTCGCCGCGGTCGACTTCGCGCGCGTCGTGCGAATCCTCGCGGATCGTGATGGATGGATCGCGCTGCCTGAACGCTTCGATCGCGAGCAGCGTACCGCAGACAATACCGTCGCGGCGAGCGACCAGTGAAGCTCTCGCACCCCGGCCGGGATCAATAGTGGCATTCGTTGTCACGTCCGCGTCCGCCGCGTCCTCCTCCAGCGCCGCATGAACGATCCTTGCCCGATGCGCAGCATCGAGCGGGAACTTGAGCCGCTCCTCGGGTGAGAACGCGCTCTCCGCGAGCTGCGACAGCGACTGTGCAAGCGATGGTGAGAGAGACGGATCAGATGGTCTGGAAGGAGTAGTCATTCTCCCGGGTCCTCCGCGGTGGATGGACTCAGCGACAGCGGCGTTGTCGCGCCGCCGCCGACCGCGACCATGCGCTCGATTGCCTTCCGGGCGCGCGCCGCCGTGTCCGGATCCACCGTGATGCGATGCTGCATGTGTTGCAGCGACGCCAGAACCTTGGGGAGCGTGGTCACCTTCATGAAGGCGCACACAGCCAGGTCATTGGCGGCGAAGAACCGCTTGGTCGGGTTCTCACGTCGTAACCGGTGCAGGATGCCGACTTCGGTTGCGACAATGAAGTCATCAGCACTGGATATTCCCGGACGACGGATCATCCCCTCGGTCGAGAGAATCTGAACACCCTCGGCGCTTACAGCTCCCGAGGACACGGCTTCGACGGCGCTCGTCGCGCAACCACATTCGGGATGAATGAGGAATTCCGCCCCCGGATGTGCGGCGCGCTGGCTGTTGATGTTCTCGGGATCGATCCCGGCGTGCACATGACACTCGCCCATCCACACGTGGATGTTCTCGCGGCCGGTCACGCGCCGCACGTGTGCACCGAGAAACATGTCCGGAAGAAAGAGAATATCACGATCTGCCGGAATCGAGTTGACGATATCCACGGCGTTGCCGGACGTGCAACAGTAATCACTCTCGGCCTTCACTTCAGCGGTCGTATTCACGTAACTCACGACGACCGCGCCCGGATGTTCTGCTTTCCATTCCCGAAGCTGAACAGCGTCGATCGTCGATGCAAGCGAGCATCCCGCAGCCATGTCGGGCAACAGGACTGTCTTGTCCGGAGACAGTATCGCCGCAGTCTCGGCCATGAAATGCACCCCGCAGAAGACGATAACGTCCGCGTCGGTACTCGCCGCCTCACGACTGAGACCCAGGGAATCACCCACGAAGTCAGCGATATCCTGGACCTCAGGCCGCTCATAGTTGTGCGCGAGTATGACTGCATTGCGCTCGCGCGCCAGCGCTTTTATGCGCGCGACGATTGGATCTTCCGCACGTGCCGTTGGTTCAGTCATTGCCTTTCGAAAATTCCGGTTTCATTCACCATTCGATGTGGCGATCACGCCACTTGTTCTTCGGCCGCGGAAAGTCGCGCCTGAAGTGCCCCCCGCGCGACTCCTTTCGGAGCAGCGCTGCTTCGGCGATTAGCCGTGCAGTCTGCACCATGTTCTCCTCTTCGGTGGCGCCGACCGGTAGTCTCGCCGCGATGCCGTCGAGGATGGCGAGACAATCACGCAGCGCTTTCGCAGTGCGGTCGATCCCCGCATTGTCCCACATCACGCGGCGAATGTCATCGGCGGCCACTTGAGCGGCTCCCCGATCGACCAGCACTGGGGCGTTCCACCCCAGCGTTGGCGGCTCCGCCGGCAACGGTTCCGTACTGACCATGTCCCTAGCCACACGTTCGGCGAACACGAGCCCCTCGAGAAGCGAATTCGAAGCCAGCCGGTTCGCGCCATGCACGCCTGTCCTTGCTACCTCGCCGCAGGCGTAAAGCCGCGCCACACTCGCACGACCTGCGAGATCGGTCACGATTCCGCCCATCATGTAGTGCGCCGCAGGTGTGACGGGAATCAGATCCGTATTCGGGTTGATACCCCGCGCTATGCATAGTGCAAAGATGCCCGGAAAGTGTTCCTCGAACGGTCGTTCGAACCGCCTTGCGTCGAGGAAGACCTTGTGCCCCGCCCGCTGCTCGCGAAAAATCGCGCGCGCCACGATATCTCTCGGAGCGAGTTCGGCGAGTCGATGCAGTTTCAGCATGAACCGCTCGCCACGATCGTTGACCAGAGTTGCGCCCTCGCCCCGCACTGCTTCGGACACGAGCGCCAATGGTGTCTCGGGCGTGTCCAGCGCCGTCGGATGGAACTGTACGAACTCCATGTCCGCCAGTTTCGCTCCTGCTCGGTGAGCGATCGCGAAGCCATCACCTGTGGCGACCGCCGGGTTCGTCGTGTACCGATAAACCTGGCCGCAGCCGCCGGTCGCAAGCACGGTCGCGTCTGCGATGAATTCTGTTTCCCGTCCGGCAACGGTCGCGCGCACACCAACGCAAACGCCATCGTCCATTATCAGGTCCAGGACGCGCGTCTTTTCGGACACGTGAATGGCGGACGACGCCCGTACGCGCTCGATCAGCGTTCGCGCCACTTCGGCACCCGTCTGGTCCCCGTGGGAGTGAACGATGCGGCGGCGAGAGTGCGCGGCTTCGCGACCCAGTTGAAAATTCCCGGCTCCGTCCCTGTCGAACTGCGCACCCGCGTTGACGAGCTCTCGCACGCGGTCGGGGCCTTCCTCGACCAGCACTTCGACCGCTGCGGCATCGCACAGCGCGGCGCCCGCGGCCAGCGTGTCGCGACGATGCAGTTCCGGCGAGTCTCCGGCTCCAAGTGCCGCCGCGATGCCACCCTGGGCGTATGCAGTAGCACTGTCGAAAAGAGACCGTTTCGTCAGCACGATGACCTCTCCCGAGTCCGCTGCTCGCCACGCGGTGTGCAGCCCTGCGACGCCACTTCCGACAACAAGGAAGCGGGTGCGAATGCGCTCTGGCATGGTCGAAACATAGCGGGCGTCGTACTCCGATGCGGCCTGAGTGGTTCGAGCAATCGGGTCTCCGCCCTCGCTGTGAACGTCTGATACCACTCGTGGTTCATTGATGCGCGCGATCTCCACCTTTCCACTGTATCCTCGGCGCCCCAATCCCCTGGAGGGGCCCGATGAAGTCGTTCTCCCTGCCGCATCGTGTCGCGGAAATCGTCATTGTCACAACGCTCATTGCAGCGCAGCACGGCTGCCGCGACGTGCCTACTGCGCCGTCGAACCTTCGCGCCATCAATGCCGCGGATGCAATTAACGCCCCGGGCGAACCGAGCTCGGCGGAAACCATCTTCCTCGCTCCGCTCGGTCCCAGGAAGCATCCCAGAGGAGTGCTGGATACGACCCTGGCGCCCAACGTTTCCATCTGTCGGCTCGAAGGAGACTTCTGCGGGAGAGACACAGTCGCCGTGTTCAGTTCCGACCTTACGGCAGGTGCGGATCAACGCGTCGAGCTGAGTGAGCGGGCCTTCTCGGTTCGATGGATAGTGAAGGACCTTCGCCCGGATACGACAGTGGCGTATCGGATAAGCGTAACCGTCCGAGATACGCTCACCGGTTTCACCGACCTGAAGCTTGTCAGTGACAGCTACGTTCCTCCGCCTTCAGATACGGCGCGGTTCGCGTTCGTCGGCGAACGAAACCGGCTCAACGTCCGGTTCCAGATCTTCGTGCCGCCGGTCACCCTCGTGGTCATCGCGGAACCTGGAGTGCACGGGAGTATCACAGCAGGTACGTACAGCGTGAGACGAGGCGAGCGATTCAGCTACGACTTCGCAGCTGACTCCGGCTACAGGAATGCACTCGTGACACTGGACCAGAATCCAGTGCCGAGGCGCAGCAGTGTGGTGATGAACGAATCGCACGTACTCATCGCCTCTGCCGATCGCGAGGTAACCGTGAGGCCGAGTGATGAGTGGATCCTTCGGGATGCTCGCGCGCTCCTGCGAGCGGCGAACAAGGTGCGATCCGCACAGCTCATGCTGACCAGGATTGGCGAGATTTCCGATACGACCGGGATCGCTGAACGGCTGCGCAACGTGGAGATGACGCTGCTGCAGCGACCGGCTGACGCCGAAAGAATGGACGCGCTGGACGCCGCTCTCGCGGGACATGTGTTCGAGGCTGGCTCGGGAGTGGGCTCGGCGGCGAATCCCGGTCCCGGCGGTGGCGGCGGCGGAATCGCGACCGCGCTGCTCGTGCCAGGACGCAATCCGCCGCTCGCGCAGCTTCGCGCAGCGGCCTCCGTGACGACTCCGGGCGGAGTGAACGCGGAGCCTGTCACAATCGCCTACGTGAATGGCATTCTCACAACACCATTCGGCGCGCTGTTCGCGGCGCACCACGTGTCGCGCATAGCTCGCGCTGCTCGATGGAGCGCGTCCGTTCCGTTCGATGTGAAGCTCATGTACAATCGAAGCGCAATGGCTGCCGAAACAAGCATCGAGGACAGATGCATACTCGACCTTGGCATCAAGGGCGACTGGCTTGGTCTCAACTCCCTGCCGGTCGATGTCGCGCGGTGCCTCTCCACTACGCAAGCAGGTGCACTTTCGGTGCTCACCGATCTTCTCGAGGCAGGAACACAGCTCTCGAACGTGCTCAAGCGCGTGATGTCGACCAGGCCTTCGGACGTAGACTCGGTCGCCTCCTTCGCGCGCGCTCTTCGCGATGGCGGACAGCACGTTGTATTCGTGATGCATTCACAGGGAAACCTCATCACCCAGCAAGCGCTGTCGCTACTCGCCGTCAGGGGACAATACGCTCAGTCCCGCGACACGACGTGCATCAGCGGCGTCGCACTCGCGTCGCCGACCAGTCACAGTTGGCCCATTTCGTCGCGGCATTTGAGCGGTCTCGCCGTGGAAGGCGACGTGATACTCGGCCTCGGACAGAACGATTTTCCACGAGTGAGCACACCGCTGTCCGACTCCGCACGCATCGCCATGTCGGGATCGTTCGCGGCGCGAGTGGCCGGCATACTTTCGGCCTCGCGAATCCGCTGGGCTCTGCGGCTGCATGGCGCGGTCGACAGCTATCTCACACCACCGGTGATGCGGGAACGCGTAGAGCAGGCACTCGTGGCATCGTACCATGGATGTGCGCTCGGCGACGTCCGGATTGCACCCAGACTACTCCAGCTGCGGACGGGAGAAACCGGAAGCTTTGGCGCGAGCATGTGGGACATGACCGGATCGCCCCTCGACGGTTGGCGTGGAATCAGGTGGCAAGCCGAATCAGAATCGGACTGGCAGCGCGCAGTTCAGTTCAACGGCGCCGGCCTGGCGAACGCGCGCTATGTTGGCGGCACCAGCGTGAGTGCCAGTACCCGCTCTTTCTCCGGGAGCGCTGGAGTCGAAGTGTCGCCCGCGCCAATGCGAGTGAGCGTGAAGGAAACTCTTTCAGCACGCTGGGTGGTGCTCGGCATATCGACGTCGGATGAGGTACCGATTCCAGTGTTCGATATACCTGAGACAAGCTGGGGAGGTGGTTCGTGCCGCGAGATGGCGGTGTTCACCAGTAATGGGCGAACGGGCTCTTTCAGCAAGCAGTGCCTCGGTACGTACACCATCACCACGGATCCGGTTGCCAACGCGGATACCTACGCCGCAACGTTTTTCGAGACGGGAGGGACCACCGCGCTGATGACGGAAACGAGTCACACCGGGACGATAGTCGGCTCCATCTCCGGTCCGGAGCCGGCGTTCGATCCGCTGCCAGGTCCCGTGCCGATCGACAGGATTGTGTTGACCGCCAGCGACGCCGCTGGCCATCTCCTCTCGCGGGGCGTGGCCTGTCTGCGCGGCTGCAAGGGGTGGCCGCCGGAACAGTGAAAGCCGCCAGCCGCGCGCAGATCTATATTTACCCCCCGTGCGTAAGCTGATAATTGCGGTAATCGTACTTCTCGCGGCTCATGTCGCGTTGATGTTCGCGGGCATCGGTCGCGGAAACGCGACCTTTGCCCACGCGGGCACCAACATCGGGATCGTATTCGACGTGGGAGGCCGAGGCGACAAATCGTTCAACGACGGCGCATTTGCGGGGGCTGACAGTGCGCGCCGCACGCTTGGCGTGACGGTCCGGTACATCGAGCCGGGCGACGGTTCCGACCGGGAATCGGGACTACGACTGCTGGCCGCGGAAAAGATGAATCTGGTGATGGGCGTAGGCTTCATCTTCACCGACGATATCACCAATCTTGCACGCGAATATCCACGCATCAATTTCGCGGGCATCGATCTCGCAC
>JALYYT010000195.1 GCA_030946285.1 Gemmatimonadota bacterium | reverse complement strand
CTTCAGTCCAAGGTGTACGAGAGCTCTACAGCCGCGGGAGCCGCAGCGGCGAAGTCGGTCGCGCGGTCGCGCGGTCAGCGGCTTGGTGGCCGGTTAGGCGGACGCCCCGGCTCATCGGGCGCAACCGCACCAAGTGATCTGGACGTGCATGAGCATCGTCGCGAGAACTTATCGAGAATCCGGACCCGTCGGGATTGCGGCGCTCGCGACGAGTTTCGTCATTCTGGTTTGCCTGTCCATCGTGGCCGTGGACGGACACCGCACCTACAACGCCCGGGTGGCGCAGCTCCATCAGAGCGAAGTCGCCGCCGAAAACCTCGCGCATGCGATGGCACAACAAGCCAGCGATACGCTGCAGCAATCCGACGCCGTGCTCCTCGGACTCGTCGACCGCGTCCAGGCCAACGGCGTCGACGCCCCGTCGATGCGGAGCCTCCATCGACTGCTCCTTCATTACGCGGCGAGGATGCCGCAGTTCCAGCTGACGATCATCGGCCAGAACGGCGAGTGGCTTGCAACGTCTTCGTCGAGTCAGCCCGCGGCTGCGAACGAGATCGATCGCGTCTACTTTCACCATCACCGATCGGATTCGGATCCTGCGCCGTTCCTTGGACCGGTCATTAGAAGCGAGTCCGGCGACAAGTCGGTGTTGACGCTCAGCCGTCGCATCGATGCCAGTGACGGCTCGTTCGCTGGTGTCGCGCTCGTGTCGATCGATCTCGCGTATTTCGATCGGTTTCTCGACCAATTCGACGTAGGGCCACGCGGTACGCTGTATCTCGCGACACCGACAGGCGTGTTGATAGACCGACGTCCCCATTTCGAAGGTGCTATCGGTTCGAACGAGTCGGCAAGCGTTCTGTTCCGCGATCACATCTCGAGATCGAGGTCGGGGAAAGTCACGGTGACGTCGTCGTTCGACGGTGTCGAGCGTCTCGTTGCATACACGACGCTGGATGACTTTCCCTTGTCCGTCATCGCTGCACTCTCCACCGCGGATAGCCTCGCCGGGTGGAAGGCAGATGCCGTCACTCACACGGTCTTCATTGCGGTGCTCGTGGCAGCGTTGGCCTTACTCGGATACTCGGTCGTGCGGCAGATCTTGGAAAAGGCCACGATTCAGGAAAAGCTGGCAGCCTCGCAGCAGACCTTGGAAGCGAACAACAAGGTTCTCTCTGGCATGGCGATCAAGGATGGGCTCACGGGGTTGATAAACCGTCGCGAGTTCGATCGCATCTTCGAAGAGGAGACGGGCCGCGCGTTCCGAGGTCGAGTGTCGTTGACGATCATCATGCTCGATGTCGATCACTTCAAACTGTTCAACGATCGCTATGGGCATGTCGCCGGCGACGACTGTCTCCGGCGGATCGCCGTGGCGCTCAGCTCGAGCGTGAAACGGCCTGGTGATGTCGTCGCGCGTTACGGAGGTGAAGAGTTCGTCGCGGTGCTACCGGGCGTGGATGCACGCGGCGCCGAGAGAGTCGCCGGCTTGTTTTGCCAGTCGGTTCGCGACCTTGGAATAGTCCATGCCAGCAGTACGAAAGGCATCGTGACAATCAGCGCCGGGATCGCTGTGTTGCGTCCCGGACGCGACGAGATCTCCGCATCGTCCCTGCTTCAATCAGCGGATCAGGCTCTCTATGTCGCGAAAGAAAACGGGCGCGACGGGTTCAGTCATCACGACGCGGAGCGCGGCAGCGTCGTCGAATCGCCGTCGACTCCTGATCGTTCGTAAAGTGCAAGTTGCTCCATCCTGGCTGCAAAGCCCGCAGCTGCTTGGTCAGCTCGATATCGGGCATGGCGGCGCCGGGGCAGCGAAGGCGAAAAATGATCAGGCTGCGACCTCGGGTGCATGAGACTCGCCGGCCTCCTGCCGCGCGCGCCGCAATGTGATGCGGCCGACGACGACTCCTGCGTCTATCGGAATCCAGAAACGTTTGCCACGGCGGCACGTCTATCGACATGGGTCCCGGCAGCTGCGGCCTTTCTCTCTGCAGTGTCGGTCACGAGTAGCCGC
>JALYYT010000189.1 GCA_030946285.1 Gemmatimonadota bacterium | reverse complement strand
TGGCCGGGGCGAGAGCCGCGGCGTCCTGCGCGTGAATCGCGCCCGGGACGACGATAGCCGCCAGGGCGAGGGAAGCGAAAAGATGTCTCATTGATTTCCTCTTTCGGAGTGGTCCAGCAAGTAAAGTACACCTCACTACCCGCAATCGCCGCGCCGGGCACACCAAAATAGATTAAGCGCAGTGAAGACTTCAAAAGGCTCGGTCGCGTTCGGAATCGCCGTCCTGCTGGTCATCGGCACCTCGGCTGTCGGCGCGCGGCCCATCATCGACGCGGAGACAGGACGGGCCGCTCCGGGCGCGATACTGCTTCACTCAGCTGCGTACACGATGCTCGCGCCGATATGCAACATTCTCGACGCGCTGACTCTGCTCTCGCTCCGTCAGCACTATGCTGTGCTGCTCACGGGGTTCGCCGTGCTGGCTGTCTGGAGAATTTCGCTCGGCGTTTCCCGCGGAACCACTTTCATGCGCGAGCTGCGCGCGGCGGGCCTCACCCTGGCCGGAATTCTCGTGGTGTACGGCGGCGGCGCGATCGTGCCGCGCCCGATGGCGGCGCTCACGATGGTGGACACCAATGACGTGATCGTGGACTTCCACAGCCACACGAGCTATTCGTGGGACGCACGACAGTGGTTCACCGCCAGGCGGAACCGCGACTGGCACGCCGCGACTGGATTCGATGTAGCGTACATCAGCGATCACAAGTCGATGCTCGGTGCGAAGGCGGCACTGCCGCACAATCCCGCGCGCGCGGGTGACGGCACGACGCTGCTACCGGCGATCGAGGCGCGCGATCAGTACCAGCACGTGATAGCAATCGGAATCGACACGTCTTTCGCCTACGACAGGAAGGGCGACTGGCACGATCCTGTGGGCGACACTGGCCTGGTGGTTAAGTCATCACCACCGATTCTGATTCTCACGATTCCCGGGAATCTCTCCAAGGTCCCGCCGAATGAGCTGAGCGGCTACGCGCGGTTGTACGGAGTCGAGCTGAGCGACGGTGCGCCCAAGGGGATCGGCATGATCCAGCAACGCAAGGCTGACATCCTCAAGTTCGCCGACACGCTCAACCTCGCTGTGGTCGCAGGCTCGGACAATCATGGATGGGGCAGCACCGCCGCGGGATGGAGCGTGATGCAGATACCGAACTGGTTCTCGATGAGCCCGGCACGGCTCGATTCGGCGATCCAGGGAGCGTTGCGCATCGAACGGCGACACGCCGTGCGCGTCTACGTGCGAGACTCCCCGGATCCGGGCGTTTCGCTTGTGGCGACCGCCTTCACTGTGCCGCTCCTGATCTGGCGCACACTCGTCGATCTGGACTGGCCCGAGCGCTTCGCCTGGCTCGGCTGGATCGTGCTGATCGCGTCAATCGCGACCATGCTCAGGTCACGCGCCGCGCGGGACACGATTCCACCAGCTGCACGCAGGAAGCCCGAGAGAACCTGAACCGGGTCCTGCCCGTCCTTCGGGTCGAGCTGGCCCAGTGACGTGAGAATTATGCTGCGCATCCGGAGTGCGATCGGGGCGACAACGAGCAGAGCGTTGAAACGTGCGTCGTAGCGGGCACCCAGACCTTCGATGAGTGCGGCAGTACGTGCGAAATACACCATGTCCGGTGGCAGTATCACGGGGAAATCGTAAATCGTTTCCAGAACCTGATCGGCGAGCAGCTCGCGTTCCACGAAGGCGATGCGTTCCTGCGCGGTAGTGCGCTCATATGCAATCCCGAGCAGAGTCTCGACGAGCCGCTCAATCGTGTGACGCTCGACTCCCTCCTGCACGACGCCGAGCGCGTAGAACCCGTCCACCACCGCTGCTGCATCCTTCTTGATCGCCGCGAACACGGTGCGAACGAGTGCCAGTCGTGTGGATTGCGGTACGTCTACCACGAGGCCGAAGTCGAGCAGCACGACTTTCCCGTCATCTCCCCACAGTAGATTGCCGGGGTGCGGATCTGCGTGGAAGAGTCCGTCGACGAGCATCATCTGGACGTACAGCTCCATCACTGTCTGCACCAGATAATCGGTCCTGACCACGCCGCTGGCGATGAGCGGAGCGAGCTCGTCAATTCGCGTTCCGGGCATGTACTCGAGCACGATCACCCGCTGCCGTGTCATTTCCGAGAACACGATCGGAACGGCTACCTTCGAATTGAATGCGAAGTTCGTGCGTATCCGTTCGGCGTATTCGCCTTCCTTCCTGAAATCCATTTCGTCGCCGATCCGACGAGCGAACTCTCCGAGTATGGACTTGAGACCCCGAACGTGGGGGTTGGGGAAGAAACGCTCGGCCCAGCCGATCATCAGTGCCGACGCCCGCACGTCTGCCGCGACCGTACGCTCGATATGGGGGCGCAGCACCTTGACGACGACATCCATGCCGAGATAGCGAGCGCGATGCACCTGCCCGAGTGACGCTGAAGCGAGCGGCACGCGCGACCAGTCGGAGAAGACTTCAGCGACAGGTCGTCCATACGTCTCCTGTATCACGCGCTCGATCTCATCCACCGGCACCGGGGGCACCCGGTCGGTGAGCGTGCTGATGGCGCTCAGGTAGGGTTCCGGGAGCAGGTCCGCACGTCCAGCGAAAACTTGCGCAATCTTTACGAAGCTCGGCCCGAGCAGTGCAATTGTGGCGACCAGCCTCTCCGAGCGTCTCCTGTGGAAGGCCGCAGACCGCGTCGCCGGACGCCCGAACAGCACCCAGCGCCTGACGTCACGCCGGAATGAGATGATGAAGGGGAGCACGCGCGAAAGCACGTACAACGTGCGCATATATTTCCAGGACCGGGGACAGTTCGGTTGCTTTCCGCCTACATGACAAACTAGCGATGGGATCGGGCCAAATCACGCGCGGAACAGGTGGCAGCGACTACGGGCACGACCATGGTCGTGATGGTCATTCGCACGGGCTGTTCCAGAGGCACGTTCATGGCGAAGGAGGCCATGACCATTCGCACGGCGTCGTTGACCCCTCGATAGCCACATCGGAGCGCGGGCTGTGGGCTGTGAAGTGGTCCGGGATCCTGCTGCTGACGATGAGCTTCATCGAGCTTGGCGTCGTGGCGGCGTCGCGAAGCACCGCCCTGCTTGCGGACATGATCCATAATTTCGGCGACTTCGCGACCGTCATTCCTCTCTGGATCGCGTTTGCGCTGATGCGTCGTACGCCGGACAGGAAGTTCTCGTTCGGTTACGGTCGTGTCGAGGACCTCGCTGGCGTCATCGTTGTCGCGGTGCTGTTCATGAACGCGCTGATCGCCGGTTACGAGACCGTTACACGCATATTCCATCCGGTGCCGATCAGCCATCTGGGCATCGTCGCCATCGCGTCGCTCATCAGCTTTGCGGGCAACGAATCAATCGCGATCCTCCGCATCAAGGTTGGCAAGGAGATAGGCAGCGCGGCCCTCATCGCCGACGGACATCACGCGCGAGTGGACGGCTGGACCGCTCTCGCGGTGCTCGTCGGCGCGCTCGGCGTGTACCTGGGCTATCCGATCGCGGATCCGATAGCGGGCCTGTTCATCACCGTCGCGATATTCGGCATCGTGTGGACGAGCGCCAGAACGATATTCACGCGGATACTGGACGGCGTGGAACCCGCGACGCTGGACGAGCTGCGCACGAGCGCAATGCAGGTTAGCGGAGTCAAGGAGATCACCGATCTCCGCGCGAGGTGGATGGGCCATCAACTGTATGCGGAAGCAAGCGTAGTTGTTGCATCATCGCTCAGCGTCGGCGAGGCTCATGTGATCGCCGCAGCGGTCGAGCACCAGCTGGTGCATCACGTCGCGCATGTTCGCGGCGTCGTCATCCACGTATGTCCCGATGACCACTCGGGAGCGGAGTTCCACGCGGTGAACGCGGATTGCGGCGATTGCGGCGATTGCGATTCCGCCGAGCCCGCGGTCGCGTCGGGAACGTCGGTCTCACAGCCAGCTTCCCGCTAGAAGACCAGCGCGCCGCCCTTGAACGCTGTCCACGGATCGAGCTTGAGCGGACCCGGCTCCGTGCCTTCGATGAAGTATTCGGTGTAGCGACGATCAGGCGGTGTCGAGGCGGTCACCATCTGGCCGGTGACGCGATCCATCTCGCCGCTGATTACCCCGATGGGAGGTGACCACTCGTTGGCGCGAACGCCGCGGGCGGCAATATATCGGGCGACCATCCTTCCCCACACGGGCGCCGCGTAGGACCCACCGGCTGCGGCGGAGCCCATCGGTGTGGGACGATCGAAGCCCATCCACACGCCCGCCACCAGCCCGGGCGTCACGCCGATGAACCATGCGTCGCTGTTGTCGTTCGTCGTGCCGGTCTTGCCCGCTACGGGCACACTCGACGGCACATACCTGCGTACCGACGTCGCGGTGCCGCGATCGACCACATCCCGCATCATATCACGCGTAACGAAAGTCACGCGAGGATCGAGCGCGGGCGGAAGCGTGCGCACGGGCTGCGCCATCACCACCTTGCCACTCGCGTCCTCGACTCTGTAGATGAATCGCGGTTGCACGGGAGTGCCGAGATTTGCGAACGTGGTGTATGCGGCAATGAGATTGAGCGGCTGAACCGTGGAGGCACCGATCGCGCTTGCCGGCACGGGAGCGATGGGAGACGTGATGCCCATTCGGCGCGCGGTCGCGATTACAGAATCCATTCCGAGCTTCTGGCCCAGATCAACGGCGACGATGTTGCGCGATTTCGCCAGTGCTTCGCGCATGGTGATGAGACCAAGGTAGCGATGGTCCGAATCGTCAGGCCTGTAGTAACTCCCATTCGTGAGGCGAATCGCGATCGCCGTGTCGCCGACTATTGTCGTCGGAGGAAGACTGTCGGCGATCGCCGTCGCATACACGATCGGCTTGAATGACGAACCAGGCTGGCGCATCCCGTCAACGGCGCGATCGTATGAGCTGCGCGCATAGTCGCGCCCCCCGACGATCGCGCGCACATCACCAGTATTCGGATCGAGCGCGACGACCGCACCCTGCAGATAGCCGCTGCCGGAAGCGATTGTCGGATGACGATAGCCTGGTGCCGACTCGATCGCGTCCGCCTGTTCCCGCAGCGCCGTTGTGGCGTCTGTCTGAAGAACGGGATCGAGACTCGTGTAGATCCTGTAGCCGCCGGACATCACGGGAATTCCAGCTCGCGTTGCCTGGATGCGTACCACGTCCACGAAATAATTCGCGGGTGCGCTCATTCCCCAGTCTGGTGCGGTGACGATGGGAGCGGACTGTGCAGTGTTCGCCTCGGAAGACGTGATATAGTGCTGCTGTGCCATGAGGGCGAGCACAGTGTTGCGTCGCTCGCGAGCGCGATCAGGATGAATCACCGGATCGTAGATCGCGGGCCCTTTCGGCATCGCCGCCAGCGTCGCCGCTTCCGCGAGTGTGAGCTTCGAGGCAGGCTTTCCGAAGTAATGCTGCGCGGCGCTCTCGATTCCGTAATAGCCGTGACCGAACGGAATCGTGTTGAGATAGCCTTCGAGGATCTGTTCCTTGTTGTAGTGCTTTTCCATCTCGCGCGCGGCCTGCTGCTCGCGGAGCTTGCGTCCGATGCTCATGTCGTTCCGGTCAATTATGTCCGGATGCATGTTGCCTACGAGCTGCTGCGTGATCGTGCTGGCACCGCGCCGATCGCCCATGATGTCGGCCTTTATTGCGCCGGCGATCCCGATGAGGTCGACACCGTTGTGCTGGTAGAAGCGCTGGTCCTCGACGGCAACGAATGCCTGGCCAACGTATTTCGGAAGCGTCCGGATGGATACCGACGTTCTGAGCTCGCGTCCGACCTCGCCGATGAGCGAGCCGTCATTGGCGAGAACGAGACTGGCCTGGGGCAGCGTGTTGATGCGCCATGCCTCGCCGGTCGGGGCCTGTGCCGCGGCATTACTCGTCGGAGTCGCCAGAAGAATCGCGATGGCGGCGCCCATCGGGAGTAGAGCACCGACGGCCCGCTTCGCAGCATGGATCATGCTATCCAAAATAACCCGCGACGATTTCACCCGTGACCTGTGGAAGCCTCTATGTCGTTGGCGCCCGGGCTGTTAGCTTAATATATGGGCTCCAATACAAATCCACCTATCGAGATCGGCCGAGCGCTGATTGCCATCCGGAGACTCGTTCGGACACTCCGAACGACGGCGTCGTCCGTCGAGCGGGAAACAGGGCTGAGCACGGCGCAGACCTTCGTCCTTCAGTTGCTCCGGGAGCGGCCATCTGACTCCATGAACGAACTCGCGGAGCGTACGTCCACTGACCAGAGCTCGGTCTCCGTTGTCGTCACCCGTCTAGAGGCCAAGGGCCTCGTTGCGCGCCATCCGTCCGCAACCGACGCTCGGCGAACCGAGGTCGAGATCACCGATCGCGGCATTGCGCTCATGAAACGAAAGCCGCCCACCGTGCAGGAACGACTGACGCAGGCGCTTTCCGCCCTGTCCTCCTCATCGCTCGCTGCGCTCTCGAAGGAACTCGACAATCTCGTCGCGCAACTGGGCGCCGATGACGAACCCGCAACACTGATCTTCGAAGATGACGCAGCCGCCGGCAGTTGAAATCGTAGAGACTCCACCGTTCTACGACGTAGAGCAGCGGCGAATGCTGCTCATGTCGGCGCTTGCGATCGTGGTCGGTGCGATCGCCGTCGGTGTCGCACGCGTACTCATCGCGGCGATCGCGCTGGTGACGAACCTTTCCTTTCACGGCCGCTTCTCGGTCACTGGTGCCACCCCGACGGGAAACCATCTCGGACTCTGGGTTGTGCTGGTGCCGGTGATCGGCGGACTGATCGTGGGGTTGATGGCGCGATACGGATCCGGCGCGATTCGAGGACACGGCATTCCGGAGGCGATGGAACAGATCCTGATCAACGAGAGCCGCATCTCACCGCGCGTCACGGTTCTCAAACCGCTCTCCGCTGCAATCGCGATCGGAACTGGCGGTCCGTTCGGCGCTGAGGGGCCGATCATCGCGACGGGCGGCGCGCTCGGATCACTCGTCGGACAGCTGCTGCACACGACGCCGGACGAGCGGAAGACGTTGCTCGCCGCCGGGGCGGCGGCTGGAATGGCGGCGATATTCGGTACGCCGGTCGCAGCGGTACTGCTCGCGATCGAATTGTTGCTGTTCGAATACCGGCCACGCTCTCTCGTCCCTGTCGCACTGGCATCGGCGACCGCAACCGGCGTTCGAATGGTCTTCGAGGGATCGGCCGGCGTATTCGCGATGCCGCAGCTGACGCCGCCGAGCGGCGAGGCGCTCGTTACGTACATGGTGATTGGAGCGATTGTCGGAGTTGCTGCGGTGTTCGTGACGAAGTCACTGTACTACATAGAGGAAGCGTTCGAAAAGCTGCCCGTTCACTGGATGTGGTGGCCCGCCATCGGCGCGATCGCGGTCGGCATCATCGGATACTTCGAGCCCCGCACGCTCGGCGTCGGCTACGACAACATCTCGAACATCCTCGCCGGAAACTTCATGGAGACGCTGCTGCTCTCGCTGGTTGTTCTCAAGTTCGTGTCGTGGTCCATCGCGCTCGGAAGCGGCACGTCCGGTGGAACACTGGCGCCGCTGTTCACGATCGGCGGCGGTCTTGGCGCGCTGCTCGGCATCGCATGTGTGCACTGGTTTCCGGGACTCGGAGTAGATCCGCGCATCGCGGCGCTGGTCGGAATGGCAGCGATATTCGCGGGCGCGTCGCGCGCGCTGCTGACATCCGTGATATTTGCGTTCGAAACGACGCGTCAGCCGATCGGGTTGCTGCCGCTGCTCGGAGGCTGTACGGCGGCATTCGTCATTTCTTCGCTCATGATGCGGTACACCATCATGACCGAGAAGCTGGCTCGGCGCGGTACCCACGTGCCCACGGATTACATCGCGGCGCCGCACGAGATAGCACGGATGGATGCCGAGGCGGTGCGGCTCCGTCATCTCGAACTTCCTCTGGATCTGGGAGGAAGGCCCGGAGGGAAGCGCGAGTCGAGGAAGACGGAGCTGTTGTAGCGGAGGAGCTAAGGAGGACGGCGGAGTCATGCGCCCACTCGTCGTCCTCGCCGAAAGCGTGGATGACGGATACTTGCGGGGATGACGGGCCCTTGCGGGCATGACGGATACTTGCGAGGATGACGTGTATTCTTCCAATCCCCCTATGCGGCGATAACGACGAGGTCCCGGCAAGTTCACGCAATCGCGCGTCACTTCAATCCTTATCTTTCCGCACATCGTTTTCTCCAGCCGCATTGACCGATGTCCGATCAGCCACGGTACGTAGAACCGTTCCCACTAACAGTCGAGCAGGTCACGCTCCGCGGCCAGCGGGTGTGTCTCGTGCCCATGCGACCGGATCACGCGGAAGCGCTCTGGAATGCGGCGAATTTTCCCGCGATCTGGGAGCTGACCGGAACATCGCCCATGCGGTCGCTGCAGGACATACAGCGATACATGAACACCGCGCTCACCGAGTGCGAGGCGCGCACCGCGCTTCCATTCGTGACTACCGACGTCGACACCGGCGAGATAATCGGCTCGACCCGTTTCGCCAACATCAGCGCCGCCGACAGACGAGTCGAGATCGGCTGGACGTGGCTTCGACCCGACCGTCATCGCACCGGCGCGAACGGTGAAGCGAAGGCGCTCATGCTGCAGCACGCGTTCGACCGCTGGGGCGCGCTCCGCGTCGAGATCAAGACCGACGTGCGCAACGCACGTTCGCGCGCGGCCATCGAGCGGCTCGGCGCGACCATGGAAGGAATACACAGGCAGCACATGATCGTGCGCGACGGGCGCGTGCGCGACACCGTTTACTACAGCGTTCTCGACACCGAGTGGCACGACCCTTCGCATCGTGCGCACCGGGTCGCGCTGACTTACGGAATCACCCCTGCCCCGGCGTTCACCCGATGACCACGTACGACTTTCATACACTGGACGTCTTCACGGACACCATATTCGGCGGAAACCCGCTCGCGGTCCTTACCGATGCACGTGGCCTGGACACTGCACAGATGCAGCGCATCACGCGCGAGTTCAATCTTTCGGAGACGGTGTTCGTGCTTCCGCCGGAAGATCCGTCGCATGCGAGGCGCGTTCGGATATTCACGCCCGGCCGAGAGCTTCCATTCGCGGGACATCCGACGGTCGGCACCGCGTTTCTGCTCGCATCGCTCGGCATGATCCCGCTCACGGAGGGCGAAACGAAGATCGTGCTGGGTGAGGGAGTGGGCCCGGTTCGCGTGACAATCCGAGTCGAGAATGGCGTTCCAGTTTCCGCGGAGCTTACCGCTGCTCAGGTACCGGAATTCCGCGACGAAGTGCCGACCGTTGCTGAAATCGCGTCGCTGCTGTGCATCGCGGAGTCCGACATCGCGAGTGAACGCTTCCGTCCGCAGGCGGTGTCGTGCGGCGTGCCGTTTCTGATAGTTCCCCTTGTCAGCCGCGACGCGGTCGCGCGCGCGAAGATGGACCGCGCCGTGTGGGAGCGGCTCATGGAGAACGCGTGGGCATCCGAGATCTACCTGTTCGATGCGAGCGCGACGAATGATCGCGCAACCATTCGCGCGCGCATGTATGCGCCGGCGCTCGGGATCGGAGAAGATCCGGCAACCGGATCCGCAGCGGTTTGTCTGGCGTCGTATCTGGCGAGTCATGCAAGTGGTGACGCCGAATTCCGGTGGACAATCGAGCAGGGTTTCGAGATGGGCCGACCGAGTGTGCTGGAGATCAGCGCCAAGCGAACGGGTGACAGGATAGAGAGCGTGCGTGTCGAGGGAAGCGCGGTGGTCGTGAGCGAGGGGCGACTGCGGGTCGGTTGAGTGTACGGCGCCGTGCGCCCAGAAGTGGGTCACTAATAGGACCCTGGACCTCGATCACAGCCGCGGGTCACCGAATCCGTCGCCTCCCTCTTGAACGCGACGCGGTTCGAGCCATATTCTGCTACCATGGCGACCAGGACTGACATTTGAGGCTCCTGCAGCACGTTCTTCGGTTCTCGATGTGATGCTTCGACGTCCGATCGTGCGGTTATGCAGGCGAGGCGCGGCCGTGCGA